>CAMBEO010000004.1 GCA_945865725.1 Thermoflexus hugenholtzii JAD2
GAGGAGGTGCGCCGCGTTGCCGATGCGACGCGACGCATCGCGCAGGAACTCGGTGGCCTGACCGCGGAGACGCTCGTCAACTCGTGCTTCGTGGCCCAGAAGCAGGTCGCCGGCCTCGAAACCCTCGACCGGTCGCATCGCGAGGCGGCTGTCGCGGCCCTCCTGAACCTCGATCGACTGACCCGAGCGGCCTCGTCGTTCGCGGCGCGTCCGACTGACCTGGACGAGTTACGTCGGCATGAGGCGCGAGTCGTCCTCGCCGATGCGACCGCCCAACTGGGGGAGATGGCCAGTCGCCGCGATCAGGTGGACGCCGTGTTGCGACGACTGGACCTGCGAGACGCGCTTGACGCATTCGAGGAGGCGGCGGCGCGCGAGGTCGCATCGATCATCGCCGGGCGCGACGCGGCGGGCGACGTCGCCCGTGCCGGCGCGATCCTCGGGGCAGTGGCGGCGGCGTCCGGCGCGGCGAGGGCGTGGGAGGCCGTCGCTGGGGGCGCGCGTGCCTTCGACGACGCGACGATCACGGCCTTGGCGTCGGGCGCGCGCCACGCGACGGCCGTCGCCGCCCGCGAGGCCCTCCCGGAGGCAACGAACCATCTCGAGGCACTCGGCGCGATCGACGCCGCGATCACGGCGACCGCGTCATGGCTTGGCGAAGGGCGCCGTGCCCTCGTCGAGGAAGTGCGGGTGATAAAGGCGCGGCGCGACGGACGGGCCCGCATGGCCGGCGACTTGGTCGAGGCAACCGATCGCCTAGGTGAGGTCGATGCCGAGGCGGCGTCCCTCCAGGCGCATCGGGACTCGCTGCGCCCGGGCCTTGCATTGCGCGACCGCGCCCGGGAGCGGCGGCGCTTCCTTGACGACCTTCGAGAGGCCGTCGCCGTGCGGGCGGCGCGGGCGCGGGATTGTGTCGAAGCCCGCGCCCAGGTCGAGGCCCGCGCCGACGTGGATCGGCGCCTCGTCGCGGCGCAAGCCCGGGAGGTCAGCGCCGCCGAACGGTTCGCCGTCCACGACCGCCTCCGCGCCAGCGCCGCGGAGCGGGTCCACGTGGCTGCCGTCCGTGTTGCCCTCGCGGATGCGATCGCCGCGCGCGACGCCGTGACCCTTGCCCGAACCCGGAACGAACGGTTACGAAACCTTGTCCTCGGCGTCCTTGATGCCGACCCCGATGGCGACGGGAACGTCCTCCACCTTCGCCTCCTCGTCTCCCACGAGGCAACCGGCGCACGCGTCATCGACCTGAGCCTCGCCCGCGGACAGGACCTCGTCGCGAAGGATCGCGAAGCAACCGACGCGGAACGCGCGCGCGTGGATGCCGGCGAGGTGCCTGCCCTTGCGCCTGCCGACCTGACGGCACTCGAAGCGGAGGCCTCCCGGGCGCGCGACGCCCTGTCGCCACTTGGCGAGGCGCCCCCCGCGACCGCCCGTGCGGCCCGTGCGCGCCTCGCGGACCTCGATGCGGCGCTATCCGTGCCCGTCCCGAACTTTGACGTCGAGGCGTACGACCGGGCGCGGGACGATCGTGACCAGGCCGTCGCGGAGGCGCGCCTGCGCGCCCTCGACGCGAGTGCCCTGCCGGAGGCGGTTGTTGTCGCGCGCCGCGAGGCCACGGCGATGCAGGCGTTCGCCGCCCGATCCGAGTTCGTGTCACGGCAGGCGGAGGCCCTCGGCCTTGTCTTGCCCGACGACGCCGACGGTGCGGCAGGCGTGGTCGACGAGGCGCGCCGGGAAGTCGATGCCACCCTCGAGGCCACGGCCGAGGTCGCCGGGGCCCTCGCGTCGACCGAACTGGTGGCGTCCTCCCTGCAGGTCCGGCGGGGCCCCCTCGAGGCCCGGGTCGCAGTGGCTCGCGCCGACCTCGAGCGCGATGACGACGAGTCGCTCGATCGTGCCGAGGCGGCGGCCCGGGAGACCGGACGTGCGGGCGACGCGGCGTGCGTGGACGCCTGGCGCATCGCCGTTGCCGGTGCCCGATCGCGCGGACTTGAAGTGGCCAAGGCACCGGAGGCCGGCCTGCCCGACCGGGAGAGTGTCGCCGTCCTCGCAGGTGCCGTGCGCGGGCGGGCGGATGCGGCACGTGCCGAGGCTTCGCGCCTGCGAGCCGTCGCCGCCGGCGAGGCGACGGCCCTAGCCGACTTTCGTCGCGACACCTCCCGGGAGGGTCGTGCCAAGGACGACCTCGACGCCGCGATCCGGGCGGCCGGAGAGGCAGTCGCGCGGGTCGCCCCGGTCTCGATGACCTTGCCGGTCGGACACGCGGACAACGTCGCGCGCGCCATCGCCCTCGCAGCGACCATTCGTGCGCCATCCGTGGTCGATGGGTCGGGCCATCCATCCTTCGGCGACGGCCCGGCGCCAGATGGTGGCCTCTCGGCTCACCCGGTGGCAGGCACCATCAACGACCTTGGCACCCGCGCGGGGACGGTCGCGACTGCGTTCGATGACGTGGCACGTGCCGTTGACGTCGCGGCGGCCCACGGCGCGTCCGAGGACGCCTCCGCGGCCGAACGCATCGCCGACCGGTCGCGCGCGATGGCCAACGCTGATGGCGAGACCGCTTGGCGGGCCGCCGCCGATGCCGCCACCGCCCTCGGCGTCGCGATCGGTCCGCGTCCGGGGATCGACGAGGACGACCGGCCGGCCGGGGTGGATGTTGTCACCGCTGCGGTCGCGGCGGCCCGAGCGGTCGTGGCCGGAGATGCCACCTTGCCGGGACGCGACGCGGCCGTCGCGATGCGGGAGGCCATCCTCGGCGAGGCCGGGGCCGCATCCGAGGCGATGGCGGCGGCACGCCGGGTCGTCGGCGACGAGGAGGCGTTGCCCGTGGACGACGCACGGGGGCGCCTCGAGACGGCACGTCGCGACCGCCGGGCACGCGACCGCGCGGCGACGATCCTGATCGCGACCCGGGCGCGGATGATGGCGGCGATCCTGCCTGACACCCAACGCGAGATGGGGCGGCTCCTTCCCGACCTGACCGCCGGCCGCTACCGGTTCCCGCGTCTCGACGACCGCTTCCAGCTGGAGGTGTTCGACGAACGCAAGCGGGGGTGGGTCCGGCGTTCCCTGTTCTCCGGCGGCACTCAGGACCAGTTCTCCCTCGCGTTGCGCCTTGGGTTCGCGATCGCCGCCCTGCCTCGCGAGGTCGGTACCGCGCCGGGGTTCCTGTTCCTGGACGAACCGCTTTCGAGTTTCGACCGGGAGCGCACGCGCGCCCTCGTCGATCTGCTTCGCGATCCCGCCGGAATCATCGGGTCCCATTTCCGGCAGGTGTTCCTCATCTCGCACTCGCAGGCGTTCGACCCTGGACTGTTCGCCTACCAGGTCGAGATGGAGGACGGGCGCGTCTCCCGGTCGACGCTGCCGGCACGGGCCGTCGCGGCAATCCCGTCGGTGGTGACGGCAGGGGAGTGACGCGGAAGGCAAGCGTCACTCCAACCCCCACCCTCCTGCGCCACTCGCGTCGTCGGTGCGCTGGCATCGTTGCCGGGCACAGGTCACGTTGGGGGTCCGCGGGTAGAATCTGCCGATGGCGCCGCAAGAGGTCGGGGCAACTGCGCCCGGCGTCTCCGGGCGCGGTGATGCCCCTCACGACGACCCGGGAGGCACGCCCCGAAGGGCGGCGACCATCGCGCTCTCGACCGGGTCGGCATACACCTACGGGCTTTCGCGCGTCTTCCACCTCGCGGCCGATGCCGGCTACGAGGGCGTCGAGGTCATCGTGGACGAGCGATGGGACACTCGGCAGGAGGCGTACCTCAACCGCATCGCCCGCGGGACTGGTGTCGCAATCCTGAGCATCCACGGCCCGTTTCCCTCGCAGAGGGTCGCCGGGTGGCCATCCGACGAGGTCGGGCGCGTCGCGGAGGCGGTGCGCCTGTGCGAGGCCACGGGTGCGCGCACGCTGAACCTGCACCTGCCGGAGCGGTTCCAGGTTGCCGCCGTCACCGCGATGGGACGACGGTTCCTGGTGCCGTTCGGAGGCGCGACGCCGTCGATGCACCGCTTCGGCGAATGGTTGACCGGGGGTGGGTTGGACGAGGTGCAAGCCTCGACCAAGGTGCAGATCGTCGTCGAGAACTTGCCGATGCGGCGCGTTTTCGGTCGGCGCCTGCACGCGCACCGGTACAACGACTGGGAGTCGTTCCGACAGTTTCGCGCGGTCTGCCTGGACACGACCCACCTTGGCACGACGGGTGCCGACCTCCTCGAGATCGCGGCGCGCCTTGGCGTGCGGATCGCGCACGTGCATCTTTCGGACTACGACGGACGGAATGAGCACCTGATGCCGGGGCGGGGCACGCTGCCGCTGGAACCGTTCGTGCAATGGCTTGGCCGACGGCATTTCGCCGGGACCATCGTCGTGGAACTGACGCCCCACGGCCTCCCGGCCCACGACGAGGCGCGATTGCGCGCGGAGTTTGCGCGGGCGCGCGAGTTCGTCGCGGCGGCGTTCCAGGCCGGCGCGACGATGGGAACGGCCGCCACGACGCGCACCGCACCCCACGGGGACCGGAGCTGACCGATGACCATCGTCGACCCGGGGCTCCTGGCGAAACTGGCATGCGCGCGGTGCGGGGGCAGCCTCGTTGCGTCTGCCCCTTCCTCTCTTGCTAGCGGTAGCGAGGCAGGGGGTGGGGGCCATTCCGATGGCGACCAACTCGCTTGCACGGCCTGCGACGCCCGCTACCCCGTCGCTGACGGCGTGCCGGTGATCCTCCCCGACGTGATCGACGAGTGGGGGCGCATGCAGCGTGACCTGTACGACGTGGTGGCGCCCCACTACGACGACGCGATCCCCGCCCACGTCAACGCCCACTACCGTGACAAGCGCGTCGCGGCGGTCAGGGAGCTCGTGCCGCCCGGGAGCGAAATCCTGGACGTCGGTTGCGGCACCGGGGCGTTCGCGGGCGCCCTCGGCGCCGCCGGGTACCGCACCTACGGCGTGGACGCATCGCTCGGCATGCTTGCGGAGGCGCGTCGGCACGGCCGGGCTCAGGTGGCCCTCGGACGCGGCGAGGCGCTGCCCTTCCGTGCCGGAGCGTTCGACCTCGCGATCACGATCGCGACGCTGCACCACATCACCGACCCCGATCTGGTCGCGCGGACCCTCGCGGGCATGGTGCGCGTCGTTCGTCCCGGTGGGGTCGTCGTCGCGTGGGACCACAACCCGAAGAACCCGTACTGGCCGATCTTGATGAAGCGCCTGCCCCAGGACACCGGGGCCGAACGGCTAGTGCCCCTCGAAGAGATCCGCGCGGCGCTCGAGGGCGCGGGCGCGGTCGCCATCCGCGCGACGCGATCCGGCCTGGTGCCCGAGTTCGCGCCCCCGGCACTGATGCCCGCATTCCGCCTCGCGGAGGCGATCATCGAACGCGTGCCTGGCGTGAACGTCCTGTGCGCTCACAACGTGGTCGTCGCGACGGTGCCGGCGACGGCGGGGCGGGGTCAGGCTGCGTGACGCGGTCGGGCGACCAACCAACGCACGCCCGGCGCCGACCGCCAAGGTCGTTCGGCAGCGTCGATGACGCGCTTGGATCGAACGCCAGGGGCCGTCGGCGGCGCGCGACCGTCGCGCGGGCGTGGCGGGGCCTTCGTCACGCGGTCCGTGTCCTCGTCCAGGCGGTCGTCGTCGTGGCGACCCTTGGCGGGGCGGCAAACCTCGCCTGGGTGGTGGCGCGGCTGCCGGACCACCCCGACGCCGACATCTCGCACTTCATGCACTGGACGCGCGTGATCGCGGTGCGCGGCGTCGAGGAGGCGTACGCGGGCGTCTACCCCGAGACCTACCTCATCTACCCGCCCGGGTCGGCCTGGGTCTACCGCGGCGCCGTCGAGTTCGCGCGGCGCGTACCCAAGCCGGACGACCTCTCGCCCCCGTCGATGGCGGTCGAGTGGATGCGCTACCTCGACGGGTTGCCGCTGCCCATCGCCCCCGCGCCTCCGGACGAGGCGCCGGCCCCGGCCGAACCGGACCCGCCCGCGCCCGCGGACGGTGTACCGGAAGGCGGCGAGGCGATGACTGGCGATGCCCCGGACGCGCCCGTGGAATCGTCGGCCCCGGCACCTGCCACGCCTGCCCCGCCCCAAAATCAAGTTCCAGTCGCGACCCCCCGACCCGCCGGTCCACCCCCGGTGCCGGTCGATCCGTCTGGCCCGCGCGACGTGCCTTCCGGAGGGTCCGCGGTCCCAAGCGGGGTGCCGGTGACGGACACCGCCGCGGTCCCGGACGCGATTCCGGCTACCGACGCGTTGCCGACCCCGGACGTGACCGCGACGCCCAGTGCGGCGCCGGTCGGCGGAACACCAGCACTCCCGGTGGACGTGCCCGCCCCACCAACCGAGGAAGCGACGGAAGCGCCCGGCGCCGCCGTTCCCGGCGCGGGTGACCCCGTCCCGCCAGAGCCGTCACCCCCGGAAGAGGCGCCGGTGGCGGAAGCCCCCGTCGCCAGCTCCGTGAGGACGGAACCGGTCCTGGCGTTCACGCGCCTCGCCTTCGAACCCGGCATGGGGGCATGGTGGCGCGAGGGCGAGGGGAGCGGCGACGTTTCGGCACCGGTCGGTCCCGACAGCGACGCTGCCAAGGCCGTGGACGCGACCACGGAGGGTGACCCACCACCGGCGCAAGTCACGCCGGCAAGGCCCGCGCCCGTCCGTTCCGTGCCGGGCCTCGACGATGCCTGGCTCCGGGTCGCGGTCAAGCTGATGCCCGTCGCCGGCCATGTCGCCCTCGCGGGCGTGCTGTTCGTCGTGGTCGCCGTCGCTTCCGGGAGGTTCTGGCGCGGCTGGTTGGCGATGGCAACCTACGCGTGGAACCCCGGGCCGATCTTCGACACGGCGTACTGGGGGCAGGGCGACTCGATCCACACGCTGCTGTTGCTGGCCGCGACCGGCGCCGCGTTCGCGGTGCCGGGGTGGTGGCCGTTACGGGGTGCGTCCGGTTGGCGGGTCCTGCCCCAGGTCGTCGCACCGCTGGGTGGCGCCGTGGCCGGGGCGCTGGTCGCGGCGGCGGCGCTGACCAAGCCCCAGGCGTGGGTGTTCATGCCGTTCGTGCTGTGGATCATTTGGAAGCGCACGGGTCCGTTCGGCACCGCCGCCTTCGGCGCGGCGGCCGGCGCGGCCGCCCTCGTGATCGTGCGCCCCTGGCAGGAAGCCGGTGTCCTCGCCGATGCCCTCTCGGTCTTCGCCGCCCTCACCCAAGTGATGCCTTCTGTATCGGCGAACGGCCACAACCTCTGGTGGCTGAAACTTGGGCCAGGCGCGATCGCGGTGTACGACTCGCTGCCGGTCGGAGGGATCGGTCCGATCCTCCTGCCGGGGCACCTGACTTTCGCGACCGTCGGGCGCCTGGGCTTCGGTGCCCTCGCCCTCCTCGCTGCCTTGCGCCTGACCGGCCCGCTCAACGTCCGCGTGGCGGTGACCTCCCTCGCGTACGTCGCCAGCGCCTACTTCATGACGATCACGCAGGTGCACGAGAACCACCAGTTCGCCGCCGTGCCCTTCCTTGCGGCGGCGGCGGCTCTCGACCTCGCGTTCCTGCCGGTCTTCCTCGCGACCAGTTTCGTGATGTTCACGAACATGGCGATCCACGACTTCCTGTGGGGGGCGCCGATGACGGCGCTCTACCTCGAGCGGCTGCCATGGCTTGCCCGCCTCGGCGTCGTCGACGGGGGCACGCTGCAGATGGCCAACGCGTGGCTGAACGTCGGCACGTTTGGTCTCTTCTCGCTGACCTTCCTGTTCCGACCGACGACGCCCGGGCAGTCGGCCAGCTACCTGGTGTGGCGGGCTCGCCTGACGATGGTTGCGGGCCTCGCCCTCGGCGGGGGCGCCTGCTTCGGACTCTGGCGGCTCATCAACGACCGGATGGCCGCCGAGGCGGTCTGGCAGCTGCTTGCGATCTCGACCCAGGGAGTGCCCCTGATCGACCGGCACCTCGGTCTCGTGACGACACCGGGTGCGCGCCTTGGTCGCGCCGCTGTCGAGTTCGTCAACCTCTACTACGTCCTCGGTGGTGTCGCCGCCATCGTCTGCTGGGCGGCGGCGATGGCCGGTGCGACGTGGTCGCTGCAATCGATGTGGCGACGACGGCACGAACGACGCGACGAGGCCTTGGCGCGGGCGGCGTTCCGGGAACTGTTGCGCACCGGCACCGGCGAGCGGGCCACGCCCACGCGGCGGGGGGCGCACGACGCCTGACCCGACGGCGTTCCCGACCTGTTTCTGCCACGAGAAGGCGCCGCGCGCGGCCTGGTGGGCAGTGGGAGCCGTCCGACGACGCTGGGGGATATCCTCGCGCGGTCCCGGGGCGCGCCGGCCGCGCGACCGGCGAGGAGTCCCGATGGAACTCGGTATCTCGAGCTACTCCTTTCACCGGCTGGGCAAGGGTCCCGAGGGGCGCGACCCCATCCCTCCGGTGGAGGCAATGATCGACCGTGCGTCCGCCCTCGGGTGCACCGGCTTCGAGATCCTGGGCGTGCACATGCCGTCAACCGATCGTGGCTACCTGAACGACCTCAAGCGCCACGCCCTTCATGCCGGCGTGCACTTCCTCTCCGTGTCGGCGCACCACGACTTCGTCAAGCCTGACGCCGAGGCTCGGGACGAGCAGGTGCGCATCGTCGAGTCGTGGATCGAGGTCGCGGCGCGCATGGGCGCTCCGGTCGTCCGGGTCTTCGGCGGGCGCTGGCGCACGATCCCGAACTTTTCCGAGTACATGGCGCGCCGGGGGCACGAGCCGCCGGTTCCCGGCTACACCGAGGACGATGCGTGGGGGTGGATCTTCGACAGCTTCGAGCAGTGCCTCAAGACGGCGGCGCGCGAGGGGGTAGTCCTCGCCCTGGAGAACCACTGGGGGTTCACGGCGAGTGCCGCGGGCACCTGCCGCATCATCGAGACGCTCGGCTCGCCGTGGTTGCGCGCGATGATCGACACCGGCAACTTCCTCGAGGGCGACCTGTACGCCGAGATCGAGCGCATGGCGCCCCACGCCGTCCTCGTGCAGGCGAAGGCCTACCCCGGGGGAGGGCTGTACTACACGCTTGACTTGGACTACAAGCGCATCATCGAGATCTTCCGGCGCCACGGCTACCGCGGTGCCCTGAGCCTGGAGATGGAGGGCAACGCGCACCCGGATGACGGCGTGCCCGAGGCGCTCGCAATCTTGCGCGAGGCCCTTGGGCAATAGCGGAAGGGATGGCGAGCATGGCGATTGACCTTGGGTGCATGAACCGGCCGTGGGCCAAGCATTCCTTCGACCAGGCCCTTTCCGGCATCGCGCGGGCGGGCTTCCGGTCGTTCGGCCTCCTGAACAACTGGAACCAGGATGTCAAGGTCACCGGCGACAGCGATGACGCGGAGGCCGACCGGGTTGGCGCGCGGGTGCGGGACGCCGGGCTAGCCCTGCGCATGGTCCCGTGCAGTGTCCCGATCGATCGCGGGCACGATGGTGCCGTCAACTACGTGCGCGTCCTCGCGCGCCACGCGGAGCGACTCGGCGTGCGGGTCCTCCTTGAGATGGGGTCGAACCACCCGGAGAAGTACGACGCCTACTTCGCGGTCATGCGCGACGCGGCGCCGGCGGCGGCTGACCATGGCGTGACGATCGCGCTGAAGCCACACGGGGGCCTTTCGACGACGGCCGACGATTGCCTCCGCGCGATTGAGCGGGTCGACCATCCCGCGTACCGCCTGACGTATGACCCGGGCAACCTCCTGTACTACGCGGGCGAGTCGCCCGTGCCTGCCCTCGCTCGGCTTCGCCCGTACGTCGTGGCGGTCTGCCTCAAGGACGAGACCGGCGGCAACGGTCCGGACCGCGCGGTCGACCTGGTGCCAGGCGACGGCGACGTGGACTTCCCGACAATCATCAAGGCGTTGCTTGACACCGGTTTTGACGGCCCGGCAATCGTCGAGACCCTCGGGCCGGGGTCGGTCGAGGAGGTCGACGCGCACGCCGCGCGCGCGTTCCGGTACCTCGGGGGCCTGGTCGGTGCGTGACGGGCGCGCCCGGTGAAGGAGAGTAAGGAATGTCTGGCACCACCTCCCTCGCGCTCGGCCTGATCGGTTGCGGAACCATGGGCGGGTCACACGCCACGCAACTCGTCTCCCTGGCCGACGCCCATCTCGCCGTCGCCTGTGACCTCGACCTTTCGAAGGCGGAGGCGGTGGCAGCGCAGGCCGCGGCGGCCGGGCGCGCGGTGCGCGTGACGGCCGACCTTGCCGATGTCCTCGCTGACCCGGGGATCAAGGCCGTGATCGTGGCCACGCCGAACTTCACCCACCGGGAGGTGGTGTTTCAGGCCCTGGAGGCGGGCAAGGACGTCTTCTGCGAGAAGCCGATGGCGCTGACGGTCGCTGACTGCGACGCGATGATCGGGCGCTCGCACGACCTTGGGCGCAAGTTGATGGTCGGCCAGGTCCTGCGTCTGATCACCGTCTTCGCCACCGTGCGACGCCTCGTCGCCGATGGCGTGATCGGGCGGCCCTTCGCCGCGCGCATCGTGCGGTGCGCCCGCCGGTCACTCGAAGGGCCGTGGGCATCGACATGGCGGTCGAAGCGTGCCAACACGGGAGGCCTCCTGCACGAGGTGAACGTGCATGAGTTCGACTTCCTGCGGTCGATCTTTGGCGAGGTCGAGTCCGTCTCGGCGATGGCGGCGAACTTCACCCGGCCCGAGTACGACTACGAGGACCACGTGATCGTCACCCTGCGCTTCCGGAACGGGGGCCTCGGGGTCCTCGAGTCATCCGTGGCGACGGTGATTGGCGCGACGGACGGCCTGATCACCGGTGACCGCGGGAGCATCGCCTACGACTGGGCGCGCAACACCGTACGGTACCGCCTTGTCGATGGCACGGAGGAGGACGTGCCGGTCGAACGGGACCAGGGTCGTTCGGTGCAGGGCGAACTTGCGAGCTTTGCGCGATGGGTCCTGCATGGGGAGGCGCCGGTCGTGACCGCCGAGGACGGTCGTCGCGCGGTCCAGTTGGCCGAGGCGGCGTATGCGTCAATCGGTACGGGGCGCGTGATCCAGATCGATTGACCCAAGCGCCTAGCGCGGCCACCGACGAGGTTCCTGCCACTGGCGCGGCGCGTGCCGACGGGACGACGGCGTTTCCAGCGGCCCGCGGGTCTACCATCGTCCCATGATCCGCCTCGACGACCTCGTCGACGCGACCGGGGGTCAGGTCCTTGGTCCTCGGCCGTCCGGCGGGACGTTTCCCGGCTTCGCGCACGACTCGCGGAACGTGCGAGGGGGCGAGGCATTCGTCGCCGTCCGCACCGCCTCGGCCGACGGCCACGACCACGTGGTCGCGGCCATCGCCGCTGGCGCGTCCGCCGTGGTCGTGGAGCGGCTGCCGGACGGCCTTGACCCCATTACTGCCGGGACCACGACGATCATCGTGCCCGACGTGCGCGCCGCCTTGCGCGCTTGGGCGGGCATCCACCTCGCCCGCCTTGCACCGCGCGTCGTCGTGGTCACCGGATCGGCGGGCAAGACGACGGCAACCGCCGCGATCGCCGCCGTCCTCGGGCGCCTCGCGGGGGACCCGTCGACCGTCTTCGAGAACGGCAACCGGAACGACCTCCTTGGCTTGCCGCTCGCCCTCGGCGCCCTTGAAGAACGCCATCGCGTCGCCGTCCTCGAGGTGGCGACCGACCATCCGGGCGAGATCGGCGCCCTGTCCGCCATCGCACGCCCCGAGGTCGCGGTCGTCCTCGGCGTCCTACCCGAGTGCGAACCGTTCGAAGGCACCGGCGCGGCCCATGCCGAGTACCTCGCCGTCGTCACTTCCGCGACGCGTCATCTTGTGGCGAACCTCGACGACGCGGGACTTGCTGCCGCCATCAGCGATCTCAGCCGCGTGCCGGGACCGCGCGCCGACCGGGGCCAGTGGCCGCGGGTGTTCTGGACCGGCGTCGCGCCACGTGCCGACGCGCGGGCAACGACGGTCGAGACGCATGCGGGCGGGCTGCACCTCATGATCGAAGTCGGTGGCGAGGCGCACCGCGTCGATGTCGGCTTGCACGGCACGCATTGGGTTCCGGCGGTCCTGGCCGCCGTCGGGGTTGCCGTGGCACTCGGCCATCCGCCGGGCGCGGCGATCATGGCGCTTGGCGCCGTCAGGCCAGTCAACGGACGGCTGTCGCCGCTGGTCGGCGCAAGTGGTACGTCGCTCCTCGATGACACCTTCTCGGCAACGGTCCCCTCGACGCTGATGGCCCTCGAGACGCTCTCGACGCGCCCCCGGCCGCGACTGGTCATCCTGGGCGACGTCGAGGGGCATCGCCCGCCCGAACCGCGTGACGTCGCCAGGCTTGGGGAACGCCTCGCCGCCGTGGCGGACGCGGTGGTTGCGGTGGGCGATGGGGCCGACGCGATCGCCCGGGCGGCGCGAGCGGCGGGCCTGCATCCCGAACGGATCTCCGTCGCCCACCGCGCGACCGATGCGGTGGCGCGGGCACTGGCGACGATTGCCGCCGGCGACCCCGAAAGCCCGGTGGCGCGATGGACCGTGCTGCTCAAGGGCGGCGCGCGCTCCCGCCTCGAGTCGATCGCCGAGCGCCTCCTCGCCGACCCGGCGGCGTCTCCCGACCTGCTCGTGCGCCAGGACCCGGGGGCGCGGCGCGTCGTCCATGCCGGGCGCGACCGCCCCGCGTGGTTGGAGATCGACCTTGACGCGATCACCGGCAATCTACGCGGACTTCTCGCCGCCGTCGCGCCCGCCGAGGTGATGGCCGTCCTGAAGGCGGACGCGTATGGGCACGGCGCCGTGCGCGTCGCGCGAACCGTCCTGCACCATGGCGCGGTAGCGATCGCGACGGCGGTGCTGTCGGAGGCGGCTGACTTGCGCGCCGCCGGCATCGCGGCGCCGATCCTCGTCCTGGGCCACGTGGCGCCATGGCAGGCGCGCGAGGCCGCCCGCCTTGGCGTGGCCGCCACCCTCTTCGACGACGAGGCGGCCCGCCACCTCTCCGAGGCCGCCGTCGCCCTCGGGCGCACGATCCCCGTCCACGTCAAGGTGGATACCGGCCTGCGACGCATCGGCCTGGAACCAGGCGAGGTCGTGCCGTTTGCGCGTCGCGTCGCCGCCCTGCCCGGCCTCGTAATCGAAGGCCTTTACACCCACCTCGCGACGGCCGACGAGGCGGACGCCACGTTTGCCCACCGGCAACTCGCGCGCTTCATGAGCGTCCTCGCCGAATGGCAGGCCGCCGGCCTGCGTCGTCCCCGATGGGTGCACGCGGCGAACAGCGCCGCCGCGCTCTCCTTGCCGGACGCCCGCCTCAACCTCGTGCGCCCCGGCATTGCCCTCTTCGGGATCGCACCCGGCCCGGAGGTCCCATTGCCCCCGGCGTTCCGCCCGGCCCTCCAACTGAAGACGCGCGTCGCGCAGGTCAAGCAGGTCGCCACCGGCGAGTCGGTCTCGTACGGGCGGGAGTGGGTCGCGCCGTCCGACGCGATGATCGGCGTCCTGCCGATCGGCTACGGCGATGGCATGCGCCGGGGCCCCCGGACGTGGGGGGAGGTCCTCGTCCGCGGTCGACGCGCGCCGATCGTGGGCCGTGTCTGCATGGACATGTGCATGATCGACGTGTCCCTCGTCCCCGCGGTGCGCGCCGGTGACGAGGTGGTCCTGATCGGGCGGCAGGGCGGTGACGCGATCCGCGCCGAGGACGTCGCCGCGCGCGCCGGCACGACCGCCTACGAGGTGACGACGCAGATCCTCGCTCGCGTGCCTCGCGAGGTCGTCGTCCCCATCGACACGTAGCCCGACGCGACGACCGCTCCGTTGCCCGATGGGTCGCGACGGCTGGCCGCTAGAAGAAGATCGGGTTCGTCCACGCGCGCCGCTGGTACCAGTCCATGCATGAGACCCGCACGTGGGTTCGCCCGGTCCCCTCGCCGGCGAACGGACCCTTGCCGTCGCGACGCAGGTCGATCTCGAAGTCGTGCCCCTGGATCACTGGCGGAGGCGCATCGACGGGAACCGCGGACAGGCGGGTTGCGTCCGGGTGGTACGCCATCGCGGAATGCGCTCCGGGGCCGCTGACGTAGATCGACGCGACCGGCGAGGTTGAGACGTGCACGCGCAAGGTCGCGCCGTCGTCCGACACGGCTGCCCACGTGTCATGGATCTCCGGGCCAGTCGACGCGTAAAAGCGGCCGGCCCGCAGGGCGGCGACGATCGCTTCGGGTGTGCGTGCCGGCGCATGCACCATCGTCCACGCGCGACCGCGTTCGATCGAGTGCCAGTGCGTGTCGTCGGTGCCGATTGCCGTCCACGCCCGCCCGCGAAGCAACCCGTCATCCCATGCGGCGAACGCGTCACCCTTGAGGCTGTCCAGGGTGCTTCCGGCGTTCACCGCCTCGAGGCCATCGATCTCCAGGCCGAGGAGGTCGTCGGTCGTCAGTCCCGACCAGTGCGGGTGGGCGACGAAGGTCGCGGCGCCGTGCGCGCGAAGCCACGCCGACGAGACCGCTCCGGGCGAATCCTTCCCGGGGAGGGGCGTGCCCGGCGCCATGCCGATGCCAAGCAGGTGGAACTGCGTGCCGAGCCGCCCTCCGCCCGCCGTCAACTCGACCGACGGGATCAGGACGAGGCCGTGGCCGTCCACTGTCGCTGGATCGGTGATGACGTCATGGTCGGTGATCGCGAGGAAGTCGTGGCCGAGGGCGGCGTATCCCGCCGCCGCCTCGGACGGCGATACCGCGCCGTCGGACTCGGTGGTGTGGCAGTGCAGGTTGCCCTTGAGCCAGATGCCCGGTCCAACGAAGGCAAGCCCGCGGGGCACCGGAAGGGATGACGGTTCCATCGGGGCGAACCATACCGTCCACGTGCTACCCGAGGTGGGGCGTCTGGACCGTACCTCGCGTCGGCAATCCGGGTCGGGTTATGCTGCCGACGCCGCGGCGCCGGCGCCTGCGCGAGGGAAGGACCGCAAATGAAAGCACTGGTCAAGGTCGCGCTTGGCAAAGGAAACCTCGAGTTGCGGGAGTTGCCCGACCCGGTCGCCGGACCGGGCGAGGTGGTGATGCGGGTCGCCGCCACGGGCGTCTGCGGTACCGACCTGCACGTCGAGGACGACGAGTACGTCGTCGTGCCGCCGGTCACCATCGGGCACGAGACTGCCGGACGTGTCGTCGACATTGGCCCGGGCGTGACAGGCGTGGCCATCGGTGACCGCGTCACGGCGATGACGACGATCTGGAGTTGCGGCGCCTGCGACTACTGTCGTGACGGCGAACTCAACCTCTGCCCGCATCGGCGTGCCCTCGGGGCACAAGTGGATGGCGCGTTCGCGACGTACCTGCGCGTGCCGGCAGCGAAAGCCCTGCTCCTGCCCCCGGGCGTCCCCGACGAGGCCGCCGCGTTGACGGAACCCCTGGCGTGTTGCACCCGCGCGGTGCTTGAGGTGGCGCGCCTCCAGGCGGTCGCCCCGCGAGATGACGCGCCGGTCGTCGTCTCGGGCCCAGGCCCGATCGGGCTACTGTGCGCGCTGGTCGCACGCTCCGCCGGCCATCGCGTCGTCATCCTGGGGACCGGCGCCGACGGCGCGCGCTTCGCGATCGCCCGGCGCCTCGGATTCACCGACGTGGTCGACGTGACCGCGTCCGACCCGGTCGCCGCGATCGCCGCGATGACAGACGGCGCAGGCGTGCCCGTGGTGATCGAGGCGGCGGGGGCGCCGGCCTCGCTTGCGACCGCCCTCGAACTGGTTCGCCGCCGCGGGACGGTCGTGCAGGTTGGCCTGTACGGCAAGCCGATCCCGGTGCCCGTCGACCGCCTCGTCATCCGCGAGGTGACCTTGCGCGGGTCGTTCGCAAGCACGCCGTCGTCGTGGCGGTCGGCGATTGACCTGATGGCGCGCGGCGCCGTCGATCTCATGCCGCTCGTATCGCAAGTCCTCCCGCTCGAGGACTGGGCGGTTGGCTTCGCTGCCGCGCGTTCAAAGGCGGCGGGCAAGGTCGTGCTGGTGCCGGGGGCGTAGGACGGCAGGGGTAGCGCCCTGAACGACCCCCTCCCTCAGTCCCTCCCCCGTTGCGGCGGGAGAGGGAAGCGCGACCCCCTCCCTCAGTCCCTCCCCGCTGCGGCGGGAGAGGGAAGCATCCCTGCCCTCGAGCGCGCCCTACTTGAACGGCGTCGCGAGTTCCGCGAGGCGACAAACAGCGTTCGCGAGGCGCACGTCGTCGCCCGTCCGGCACGACGCGATGAGCAGGTCCGGGTTGTGCACGAGGACCGCAAGCGCCCGCGCACGGGAGATGGCGACGTTCAGGCGGTCGAGGCCGAACAGGAACTCGATGCCCCGCGACAAGTCGTCCGCGTCCGACGCCGTCATCGAGTAGAAGACGACGGCCGCCTCCTGCCCCTGGAAGCGATCGACCGTGCCGGCAACGACGCCGGGTGGCAGCATCTGGTTCAGGAGGTCGACCTGCCGGTTGTATGGCGCGACGACGATCAGGTCGCGCGGCTCGAGGGGGCGGGTGAGGCCGTCCTGGTCGGTCCACGGCACGCCGAGCAAGGACGTGCAGGCGGCAGCGACGGCAAGCACCTCCTCGCGCGATTCGACGCGGTTGCCGGCGTGGCGAACGTTGAGGCGACGCAACCCGGACCCGACCGGCGCACCACCCGGTTCGCGGGCGCCGATTGACTGCCTCTCGCACGTCTGGTGCGAGACGAGGCGGCTCTCGTACACCTGTTCGGAGATGAAGGCGCAAATCTCCGGGTGCATCCGCCACGACACCGGCAGGAAGATGCCACGGTCGTCCGGCACCGTCTCGTAGTCGCCGACCAGGTGTGCCAAGGCGGAGGCATCGACGCCGTCCGGATGGTCGGCGCGCACCGGTTGGGCGAGTTGGCGGGGGTCGCCGAGCAGGAACACCTGGTGCGCCGACGTGGTTGCGGCGAGGGCGTTGGCGAGTGACATCTGGCCCGCCTCGTCGATGAACAGGGCGTCGAGGGCGCCGTCGAACCCGGTCGAGGCGAACAACCATGCCGTCCCAGCGAACAACTGGCACCGGCCCCCCACAAGTGCCTGCCTCGCCTGCGCGCTGTTGCTGGCCAGTTCCACGGCCGCCGACCGGCATCGCTGATCGGGACGCGCCCGTTGCATCGCCTTGATGGACATCCCGGCCTCAGCCGCCGCGTCCATTGTCGCGTCAAGCAAGTTGCCGATCGCGCGGTGGCTATGCGCGCAGATGCCGACGCGCTTGCCGGCGGCAAGCATGTCAAGGATGGCCCAAGCCCCGGCGTGGGTCTTGCCGGTCCCGGGAGGGCCTTGCACTGGCAGGGCCGCCTCATCGAGGGTCATTGCGAGGCGACGCAAGGCCGCGCCCGCGCCCTCGCCGGGACGCACCAAGGGGTCGCCGGGTCTTCCGCCCGGCGGTCCCGGTGTCTCGCCGAGAAGCAGGCGCCGCGCCGCGCGATATTTCCCCGGCGACGCGAGCGGGTCGTCCCCGAGGTCATCGACCGATCTGGCAAGGCGCGCGAGGGCCGTGCGCAACGGCATTGACGCCGCCGTCACGACCGGGATGATCGCGTCGACCTCGGTCGGCAACCAGGCCTTGTACTCCTTGACGTGCAGGTCAATCGTGCCCGCCTGCCCGTCGATCGCATCCACGACAAGCGTCGGCGTCCCGCCCCACGCGCGACACGCGACCGCGTCTCCTACCGAGATCCGGTACTCCTGTCCGCGGGGGAAGTGGTAGCGGCGGAGGCCCCGGCGCGACTCGGCCTTGAACTGCAGGCCACCGATCGCCGTCGGGTGCTCGACCAGGTCGACGCCATCAGCCTCCATCGCGCCGAAGTACTCGGTCCACTGGACGCCGTCTTCGCGCCGGTGCCATCGCAACAGGTCGGCAAGAAGGCGCACTGCCCGTGCCTCGCGTTCACCGTCGTTGCCCCCGGCGCGGCGACGCGCCTTCTCTTCGTTGAGCATGGACACAATGGCGTCCCGGATGAACGTCTCGTCTTGGCTCGACTTCTCGTCCGTAACCCCCCGCGAGACAGGCGCGGCACCCCGCGCCCGCCGTTCGCGCACGAGCCAGTCGCGGACGCGGGCGAGACGTTCGACTGTCGCTCCCATCGTCGCGTCCAGGTCGGCCGAGGCGCCCGCCTCGCCAGCGACCATGCGGTCGTACGCAAGCAGCGGTGCCTCGGTCGGCAGGCCAGTGATCCCCGCGTAACGGTCGAGGTCGGGTAGCCCGTCGACCGGGCGGGCCGTGCGGATTGACTCGCGCGCGACCGACCGCAAGTCAATGAACACGCGGGCATCGACGAGGCGCTGCAAGTCGCGTTCGCCAGTGCCATGTCGCACGGCGGCCGCACGCAGGGCGACGAGGGGAGCCTCGCCCCAGAGGAACACGTGCGGGCGAGGCGACCCGTCGGAGGGCTGTCGGCGGCGAGCCTCGAGGACTGGCAACAAGGCGCGCACCGTCGCCCGGAGGAGCTCGACTTCGCCGACATCGTCCGAGGCCTGCACGACCGCCTGCACCGTGGAGTCGCGCCCATCGTTTCGTGTCGCGGCCGCGAAGGTGAAGCGCCGACCATGACGGTACGGATCTTGTTCGACGTGCAGGAACGCGTCGCCGGTATCCGGCTCAGGCACGCGCCAGATGCCGCGAGGAGGGTCCGATGCAGGCACGTCGACGATGACCGCACGGTCCCGTCCGTTATCGGTCAAGTCGACGGAGAGCTGCGCCGCCTGCCGGTGGCGGTCGAGAACTGGTGCCGGGATGGCGACGCGGTCCGCGACGGCCACGCCCTCGCGCGGGTCAATCGCGGCAAGCTCGCGGCGCGTCTCGACCCCGCCCGCGTGAAGGCGCCTCGCGTGGTCCCGCCGCATGCCCGGCACCGCGGCAAGGTGGTCGTCAGCCACGCGGCGCGCGATGCACGCCTCGGCCCAAGGGCAGGTGCGGCACGCGGGCACGACCCACGGGTACGGCGTGCCGTCGCGCCCGCGCCCGTCCCCCACCGGCACGAGGGGCGCGGGCGCGCCCGCGCCCGACGGCGCCTCGAGGCCGACGGCGTCCCGCACCGTCGCGAGGTAGCGGTCGCGCAGGCGGCGATGGAACGACGCCGCGTGCGAGACGGGCACGGTGACGCGCCGGCCATCGCCGAGATCGACGTGCATCGCTGTCGGCGTCATCCCGACCAGGGAGGCCACTTGAGACGTGTATTGCGCGAGTTGGATGACGGCCCCGGCATGGACGTGGCCGCGCAACTTGGTGTCGGCGACCTCGTACGAGAAGTCGCCGAGGGCCGAGGGGACGGCGACCCGTTCGAGGATGTCGGCGTAGCCAAGCCACTCGCCGTCGAAGAGGACACCCTGCACGATGACGTCGGTCCCCGTGCGCATCAGGGCGAACGTTTGGTCGGCCGCCCCCTCCAAGTCGGCCAGTCCGGTGGCGCGCGGTGCGCGCGGGACCTCGACGACTTCGCGCCCGGCGGCGCGCACGCGCGCGACCCAATCAGCCTCGAGGGCGTGCCCGCGCACCGCCAGGCGCGCCAGGACTGGGTCCTCGCGCGTCGGCCGCAGCAGGTGTCCGAGGGCGGCCTCGCGCACCAGGACCGCCCGGTAGGCGCACCCAAGGAACGACGCCAGGTCGGTGGCCGTGTGGATCAGTCGTCCGTCAAGCAGTTGCATGCGTTGGCCGCCCCGCTGCGACGCCTCCCGTCTGGTCGGACGGTCGTCGTTCGGGGGTATTGTGACGCGCGCGGGAACCCGGACCCACTTGGGCGCGCCGCGCGAGGCGAGGAGGGACGGCGAGTTGAAGATCCGTGACCTGAAGGTGTTCCCGGTGATGGTCGGGCGCCGCCACCAGTTGATCGTCAAGGTCGAGACCGACGAGGGGATCCATGGGTGGGGCGAGTCTGGCCTCTCCGGGCGCGAGGCCGCGGTCATGGGTGCCCTGCGCCACTACCGCGAGCTGCTCATCGGGAAGGACCCGTTCCGCATCGGCGCGACCTGGCAGGACCTCTACCGGAGCCAGTACTTCGAGGGCGGGCGCGTACTCACCGCCGCGATCTCGGCGATCGACATCGCCCTGCACGACCTCAAGGGCAAGGCCCTCGGCGTCCCCGTCTACGAGTTGTTGGGCGGCAAGCACCGCGACTGGGTCCCGCTGTTCGCGACGACCAGTGCGCCGATGGGACCAAAACTCATCGAAGACGCCCAGTTGCTCCTCTCCGAGGGATGGAACGTCATCCGCACGTGGATGCACGCGCCACCGGAGACCCGGCCGGATGGCGACCCCGTCTACGAGCCGTGGGAAAGCGTCGGCGAGACCGCCATGTGGCTGAACAAGTTGCGCGAGGCGGTCGGCCATCGCGCCGTCCTCGGCATCGACTACCACCACCGCCTGTCGGTCGCCGAGGCGGCCTCGTTCTGCCAGAAGCTGGGTCGCGACACCCTCGACTTCCTCGAGGAGCCGATCCGGGACGAGACGCCCGAGGCGTACGAGTCGCTGCGCCGGATGACGCACGTGCCGTTCGCGATCGGCGAGGAGTTCGCCTCGAAGTGGCAGTTCCTGCCCTACATCGAGCGCGGCATCACCCAGTACGCCCGGCTTGACGTGTGCAACGTCGGCGGGTTCACCGAGGCGATGAAGGTCGCCGGATGGGCGGAGGCGCATTACGTGGACCTGATGCCCCACAACCCCCTCGGCGCGATCTGCTCGGCCGCGACCGCCCACCTGTGCGCCGCCGTGCCGAACGTGTCGTGGATGGAGATCCGGCAGTCGCCCACGGAGTCGCTGGGCTTTTACGACGAGCGACTGTTTCCGGTGCAACCGCGCCAGGAAGGGTCGCGCCTCATCGTCCCGGACGTGCCGGGCCTCGGCGTCGAGTTCGACGAGAAGGCGGCGGCGCACGCCGAGTTCCAGCCGCGCGCCAGGCGCCTCCTGCGCCGGCGCGACGGGTCGGTCACCAACTCCTGACGGCACGCGCCGCCCCTCGGGGACAGAAAGGACCGGGCGATGTTTGACCTCCTCGTCACTGGCGGGACCGTTGTCGATGGGACGGGAGCGCCCGCGTATCGCGCCGACGTCGCGGTGAACGGCGACCGCATCGCGGCGATCGGCGCCCTTGCCCATGCGTCCGCCGCGCGCACGGTCGATGCCACCGGGAAGGTCGTCGCCCCCGGGTTCATCGACATGCACACGCACTCCGACCTCACGTTGCGGGCGGACGCGCGCGGGTGGAGCAAGTTGCGCCAGGGGGTGACGACCGACGTGGTCGGCAACTGCGGCATGACTCCGTACCCGGTCGCCGCAGACCCCGAGCGCGAGCGCGTCCTCAAGGAGTCGCTGTTCGCGATCGCGGACGACATGCCGTGGGGATGGCACGGGTTGCGGGGCTACCGCGAGACGCTCCAGGCGCAGGGCATCGCGATCAACGTCGCGCCGCTGGTCGGTCACTCGGCGATTCGCGGCGCGGCGATGGGCTTCGGGGAGGGCCACGCGACGGCCGACGACCTCGCGGCGATGCGGCGCCTGCTTTCCGAGGCCCTTGATGACGGCGCGTTCGGCCTCTCCACCGGCCTGACCCTGCCGCCGAGTTCCTACGGGGACACTGACGAGGTGGTCGCCCTCTGCGCCGCCCTCGCGGCTCGCCCCGGGCGCCTGTATTGCAGCCACGTGCGCGGTGACACCGTCGATGGGCCGACGGGGATGCGCGAGGCCCTCGAGATCGGGCGGCGCGCCGGCGTGCCAGTCCACCTCGCGCACATGGCGGTCAACGACCCGCGCCGGTGGGGTACCGCCAGCGAGGTGATGGACGAGATGGACGGTGCCGCGCGCGCGGGCGTGGACGTGACCTGCGACGTCTACCCGTATGCGGCCTCAAGTTCGGGCTTCTCGCAGTGCTTGCCGGGCTGGGCGCAGTCGGGCGGGCGCCTCGACACTGTCGCGCGCCTGCGCGACCCGTCAACCCGGGCGCGCATCCGGGACGACATGGAGGGGGACGGCCTCCTCGCCGGGTGGCCGTGGCACTGGGACCGCCTGATGGTCTGCCGCGTGGTCAACCCCGAATGGCGCCACGCCGAGGGGATGACCTTTGCCGACCTCGCCGCCACTCGGGGGGTCGCGCCGATCGACGCCGCGCTCGACCTGATGGCCGCCGACGAGGGGCGCGTCCAGATCATCTTCTTCTACCGCACCGAGGAGGACATGCGGACGTTCCTGCGCCACCCGCGGTCGATGGTCGGGTCGGACGGGTCGGCACTCACCGCCGGCGGTCCCACCGGAGGCGGGCGCCCGCACCCGCGGAACTACGGCGCGGCGGCGCGCGTCCTCGGTCGCTACGTGCGCGAGACCCCGGTCCTCGGCCTCGAGGACGCGATCCATCGCATGTCGGGGAAGGTGGCCGACCGCCTCGGCGTGCGCGACCGCGGCCGGATCCGGGCCGGCTTCGCCGCGGACCTGGCGGTGATCGATCCGCACGCCGTCGTCGACCACGCCACGTTCGAAGCCCCGCACCAGTACGCCACGGGCGTGCCGTGGGTCGTCGTCAACGGGGCCGTCGCGGTGGCCGACGGCGAACCGACCGGGGTGCACCGCGGGCGAGTCCTCGCGGCGTGACTTGACCGGGCGACCGGAACTTCGCTAGATGGCGCGCCCGCCGTGCCGATAGGCACGTGTCGCGTTGCGCGCCACCTTGGCCTCGACGGCACCGGGCAAGTCGAGGCCCAAGGCGGTCGCCACCGCCTCCACCTGCATGCACGGCAAGGCGATCCCCGTCGCGAACGCGGCAATCGACGGGGGTGCGCCCGCCATGGCGTCGATAACCCGTCCGATCGCCGCCGCGATGACGCCAAGCGCCGCGACCAGGCCCTCGGTCGTGGCGGTGTCATGTCCCCCGGGCACGGCACTTGGGGTGTCGCCTTCCCGAAGGACCTCCACGCCGAGGCCGGCCCCAAGGTCGAGGAGGCGGATCGTCACGTCAGCCAGCTCCTCGACGAGGTGAGCGGCGTCGACGGGGGGCTTGCGTACCGCCTCGATGGCCTCTGCCACCTCGGTGATCGCGAGGGCAAGGAGTGCGACGATCCCGGTGCGATCGGCGAGCGAAACAGGCGCATCCCACCCGTTCGCGCCGTTGACGGCGCGGATGCGCGCCTGGATCGCGCCCGACGGTCGAATCCTGGTCACCCGTGCACCCTCGAAGCCCAGTCTACGGGCGCGCGGCACGACCAGCTGAGAGGCGTCATGGGATGCACCGCGAGGCGGTGGTGCCCGCCCGGGTCGTGCGTCGGGGGAGACCGCACGACCCGGGCGGGCCACTTGCACCGGGGCCGATCCTGGCCGTCGTTGGCCAAGCAGGCTCTCGGCACCTCCGGCGCTAGGGGAACGCCTCGGGCAACATGATGATGGGCCGGCGGTGCCGGGACCAGTCCGGTCGATCCGACCGAACCTTGGGCCACGGCGTTCGTGCAGGTTGCACGAACGCCGTGGCGGGGCCTATTCCGCGCCTGCGAAGGCCGGCATGGCGGGCGCGCCGGCGGCGCGGTTGCGCCAGTCCCCCTTGGAGAACCGCCACCGGAGTGCCGCGAAGTTGGCGACCGAAGAGAGGCCGAAGCCAGCCACGGCGCCGGCGAGGCCCCACTCGAGGACGGTGGCGCACACCCATGCGACGGGCAGGATGATCAGCCATCCGGTGGCGATCGAGGTGAACATCGGGAAGCGCGTGTCGCCGACGCCGCGGAGGGCACCGCCAAGCACGAACCCCATCCCGATGATCGGCATCCCCGGCACGAAGGCGAGGAACCCTCGAGCCGCCTCGGCGACCGTCGCCTCGTCCGTCGTGAACAAGGCGGCCACGGGGCCACCAAGCGTGGCGAAGACGACCGACATCACCACCATCCACCCGGCGGCCAGTTGCTGCGCGAACCGGGTGACGGCGACGGCGCGATCATGGTCGCGCGCCCCGATGGCCTGACCGACGAGTGACGTGGTAGCGATCATGATCCCGATCGACGGCAGCCACGCGAGGGAGCCGCCACTGAATGCGATCCGTTGCGCGCCAAGTACCGTCGGGCCAAGCGAAAGGAGGATGCGCCCGAGGACGAGGAACATCAATGAGAAGGAGAGTTGCTCGATTACCGCCGGCAGGCTCAAGGTCAGGAACTGGCGCCCCACCACGATGTCCGGCATCCACCCGGCATGGCCTGACGGTGAGCCGGCACCGAGCCGGATCCCACGAGGCGTGCTCGACCGGAACAGCATGGCGGCGAGGTAGACCGCCCCGACGATGCGGGCGATGTTCCCGCCCCACGCCGCGCCGACGATGCCCATCTCCGGCAGGCCCCACGTGCCGAAGGCGAGGCCCCAGGCCGCGACGATGTTAATGGCATTGGAGTACATGCCGGCCACCATCGGCGTGCGGCTGTCGCCGGCGCCGCGCATCGCACCGCCGATCGCGATCTGGATCGTCAGCGGGACAAGCCCAAGCATCGAGACGACGAGGAACGAGACCGCCGTGTCCGCGATCTCGCCAGTTGCGCCGCCAAGCGCCGCCGCCGGCCCCGCAAGGGCAATCCCGATGACGGTCAGGGCGATGGCGAGGATGGTCCCGATCGAGACGCCCTGCCGCACGGCACTCGCCGCCCGTACCGGCGACCCGGCGCCCGTCGCCTGCGCGACGAGGACGGTCGTGCCGATCCCCACCGCCATGAGGCCGCTCAATACGACGAAGAAGACCTGCATGGCCACGCCGGACCCGGCGAGGGCAATGGTTCCAAGACGCCCGGTGATCGCGACGTCGGCGATGGCAACCGTGGTCTGCAGCAGCTGCTCCACGACGACCGGCCAGGCGAGACGGATGACGTCCCGGCGCAACGCATTGCCGGACACGGAGGGTGTCACCTGCGGCGCAGGCGCATCGATGGCGTCCTCGACGGTTGGCGCGATCGCCCGATCAGTGAGGGATGAGGCGGCCATTCGGTCCCTTTCAGTCTCCGGTCGGACCGTCCGTACCGGTCAGAAATCCTACGGTCCCTTGATCGCGAGGCAGTGGCAGTCGAACGGTTGGCGCCTCGGGCGCCCAGAGCTTGTCACGGGCCTGTCACCTACACTCCCGCGATGGAGATCGACCTCGACCCCGTGGACGAGGCTGGCGTGCCTGCCCTGATGGCCCTCGCGCAGCTGTACCAGTACGACTTCAGCGAGATCGAGGGGGGCGCCATTGGCCTCGACGGGCGGTATGCGTACCTCGACGACCTCGTCGACCGACTAGCGGAACCGGGCGCCGGGGCATGGCTGGTCCGCCTGGTCGATCCCCACGTGCGCGTCCCGGCGCTTGCAGGCTTCGCGGTCGTCGTCGCCGTCGAGGACGGCTCGGCCGACCGCGCGATCGACGAGTTCTTCGTCCTCCGCAAGTACCGCCGTCTCGGGGTCGGCCGTGCGGCGGCAACGGCGATCCTCGCTGGCGCGCCGGGGACGTGGCTCGTGCAGGGCACGCGCCACAACCATGGCGCGCGTGCCTTCTGGAGGGACGTCATCGGCCAGGTCGCGGACGGTCCCGTGGAGGAGGCGGAAGACCCCACCGTGACGTACCCGGCATGGGAGTACCGCTTTCGCGTCTCCTGACCGCGCGTGCCAGCGGTTCCCGCGGGCGGCGTGATCGGGGTGGTCGCGGTGCCCTGCGATAGCATGTGTCCAAGGGCGCGCCGACTTGGCCGCCTCGGGGAGGTGCCAAGTGACCGATATTGCGATCTGGGTAGTTCAGGGCCTCCTGGCGCTGGCCATGCTTGCTGCCGGGACGATGAAGGCGGCCACGCCGCGAGACCGTCTCATGGCCCGGATGGAGTGGGTCGGACGCTTCCCTCCTCTCGTCCCGCGCCTGATCGGGATCGCCGAGGTCGCCGGCGCGATCGGCCTGGTCGCCCCCCAGGCGCTTGACGTCCTGCCGGTCCTTACTCCCGTCGCGGGCGCGTGCCTCGCCGTACTGATGGCGGGCGCGGTCAAGGTTCATCTTGACGAGGGACGCCCCTTGCGCGGCATCGTGCCTGGCGTGTTCGGCCTGCTTGCCCTTGTCGTCGCGATCGGGCGAGGCGCCGGCTTGGCCTAGGAGCCTGTCCGATAATCGCAGGGACGTGGCAGGACGTCCGTCCGGGTCCCGGGGGGCGTGCGCCTCGGACCACGGCTCACGACGCAAAACGGGGCTGGTCGCCAACCATTCCCACCGACCGCCGAATCGTCGGACAAGCTCCTAACGGCCCTTCTTGCGACCGGTCCCGCCGTCGCCCCGACGCCCAGGCCTTCGACCACCTGGGCGGGGCGGTCGGGCCGGGTCCGTGCCATCGACTGCGGCAGCGCGTGGCTCGGTGCGGCCGAGGATGGCACCGTCGAGGCGCGCGCCACGGAGGCATGCCGTTTCGAGGCGTGCCCCGACGAGGACCGCGTGCCGGAGGTCGGCACCGGCAAGGTCCGCACCGCCCAGGTCCGCGGTGGCGAGGATGGCGTGCAGGAGGGTCGCGCCACCCAGGCATGCGCCCGACAGGTCGGTGGCCGTCAAGTTCGTCGCGGTGAGGTCGGCCCCGGTCAGGTCGGCCGAGACGAGGCGCGCCCGATGGAACTTGGCGCCCCGAGCGGCGACGCCGGAAAGGTTCGCGTCCCCAAGGTCTGCCCCCGAGACGTCGGCACCGCGCAGGTCCGCGCCCGAGAGGTCCGCCCTGCGCAAGTCCAGTCCCGCGAGGTTCGCTCCGCGCAGGTCCGCACCAGCGAGATTCGCCCCGCGCAGGTCCCGTCGGCGCAGGTCATCGACGTCGATGCGAGTACCCATCGCTCCTCGCCCGTGCCGTCGGGGCGCGACACCTCACCCGTCGTACGCGTACGCCGCCACCATCTCCAGGCAATTCATGATGCCTCCGAGGTGCGCGATCTCGTAGCCGTGCGTGTTCTCGGTAGGGAAGCCGAACAGGCCGATCGACGGCGACGCCCCCGCCCGCTTCGCCATGCTTGCATCCGACCCGTACGACGTCAGGACGCCGCGTTGCACGTCGATCCCGAGGTCGTGCGCAAGGGCTGCCGCGCGGTTCGCGACGGCCTCGTCGTAGACGTTCGTCGAGTCGGCATACAAGATCACGGGGCGGTCATCGTTCACGATGTCGTACTCGGGCATGGCCGGCACGATCTCGACGGCGATGAGGCGGTCGCCGGGGATCGTGCGCGTCGCGTACGTCGCCGACCCGCTGCCGATCTCCTCCATGCTCGAGATCACGAGGTAGACGTCCTGCGGGGGCGCCTCGTGTGCCAGTCTCGACGCCACCTCGATCAGGATCGCGACGCCGCCCTTGTCGTCAAGGGCATGACCGCACACGAAGTCGCCAATCACGACCGGTGCCTTGCGCGACCGTGCGGGCACGGCCTTGCTCCCGGCGTGGACGCCAAGGGCGGCGAGCTCCGTGCGGGACCGCTTGCAGTCGATCCAGGCGTTGCGCCAGACCATCGGCTCGCGCCCGGCCTTGACCTTCTCGATCGGCGACTCCTCGGAGACGTGTAGCGACCCGAAGCAGAGGACGCCCGTGACGATCCCGCCCCCGTCCGCAAGGACGTCGACGAGTCCCTCCCCCCACTTGAAGGGGTAGAGGCCGCCGAGGGCTTGCACGCGGAGGCGCCCGTCCGCCTCGACCCGCTTCACGATCAGGCCAAGCTCGTCCTTGTGCGCCGTCAGGTGGAGCGGGGCGGTGTCGCTCCGCCCGGCAAAGTGGGCGATGACGTTGTGGGCGGCGTCCTGCCAGATCCGCGTCGCCCCCGGGCCGATCGCGTCGAGGATGACGGCATCGATCTCGCGCTCGCATCCGACCGGCGAGTGCGCCCGGCAGAGTGCGTCCAGGTGCGCCAGGACCGATCCCGCGTGCCCAACCCACGGGGACTCGCGGCGAGGCGGGGGCGGGTGGTTGGGCATCGGCGCGCCTTTCGAGGTCGCCCGTGACCAGACGCTCGCCCGGACCCGTCGCGCGTAGGGGACGGCACGGTCGAGGCCGGCCGGGGGCCGTGGCCGATGGTACTCGCGCGCTACCCTCCGCGGTGCGATGACCTCACTGCGCCGCCCGCACGCCGCCGTCCTCGGGGGAGGCGCCCTCGGCTTGACGCTCGCGTTGCGCCTGGCGCAACGGGGCGAGGCGGTGACGCTGTTCGAGCGCGAGACGGAGCCGGGAGGCCTCGCTGCCGGCTTTCGCCCCGCGCCGGAACTCCCCGGCGGCGGGCCGTACCTCGACCGCTTCTACCATCACCTGTTCCGGTCGGACACCTCGATCCTCGCCCTCGTCGAGGAAATGGGCCTTGGCGCGCACCTGCGGTGGGGCTCGCCCACCAACATGGTCCTTTGGCGCGGCAAGTTCTGGCAGCCGTACTCGGCCACGGGACTCCTGCGCTTCCTGCCGCTGCCGCTTCTCGACCGCGTGCGGATGGGGGCCGTCCTCGCCCTCCTGAAGGCCTGGCCGAACGAGCGTCCCTTCGAGGGCCACACCGCGGCCAGGTGGTTGCGTCGGGCAATGGGCGCGAAGGGCTTCGGCATCTTGTGGGAGCCGCTCCTGCGCGCGAAGTTCGGCGCGCGGGCCGACGACATCGCCATGCCCTGGTTCTGGTCACGCATCCATTGCCGGAGTTTCAGCCTCGGCTACCTCGACCTTGGCCACCAGGCCCTGTACGACCGGATGGTCGCCGAGATCACGCGCCTCGGCGGCACCGTCCGCCTGGGCACCAGCGTCGACGAGGCGCACCTCGTTGGCGAGGGGGCGGACGGTGGCCAATGGGCGGTCGCGTGGCGGGATCGTGATGGCGTCGCCGGGACGAGCCGCTTCGACCGCGTCGCCTCGACGTTGCCGGTACGCGTGACGGCGCGCGTGGTGAGGGGCCTGCCCGAGGCGTGGGTCGCGCGCCACGACTGGGGCGAGGCCTACGGTGCGCACTGCCTCGTCCTCTCCCTCGACCGGCCACTGCTGCCCCACGGCGCCTACTGGCTCAACGTCAACGACCCCGGCTACCCCTTCCTCGTGGTGGTCGAGCACACGAACTACGCGCCCTCGTCGCTGTACGGCGGGCGCCACCTGGTCTACCTCGGGAACTACCACCCGATGGACCACCCCATCTTCGGGCGGGACATCGAGTCGGTGAAGGCGGAGTTCCTGCCGGCCCTCGCGCGTGTCGTGCCGGGGTTCGATGCGTCGTGGGTACGCGAGGCGTGGATGTTCCGCGCGCCGTACGCGCAACCGATCGTCACGCGCGAGTACGCCGCGCACATCCCGGCGACGCGTGGGCCGCTTCCGGGACTTTGGATCGGCAGCATGTTCCAGGTCTACCCGCAGGACCGTGGCCAGAACTACTCGGTCGCCTTGGCAAACCGCCTCGCCCTCGAGATGGCGGCCGATCCCGCGCCGGGCCTCGCGGGGGTGACCCGCCGGGGCGTGCTATAGTCGGCCTACCTTTACAACCGCGCAGACCGCTCTTATCCAGAGAGGTGGAGGGACACGGCCCGACGAAACCCGGCAACCACCGCGTGCGCCATGCGCCGCGACAGGTGCCAACTCCGGCCGTCGCACCGCGGGCGCATGCCCGTGGATCGACGGCGAGATGAGCATGCAGAGATCGATCTGCACGTCTGTACGCGTCCCCCGGCTCCTCGGCCGGGGTTTTTGTTCCCCCCCGGCCCCCATCTGGTGCGGCGCGGTCGATGCGGTCGCGAGGCGGCAGGCGGTTGGCCTGCCGGTCACGACACCTAGGGGAGCATCTCCACATGGCAATCTCCGCCCCGGTGAGGCCGGGCGGCGCGGGTCACCCGAGTGGTAACGACGGGGGCACGCGCATCCTGGGCCTTGCCTGCCGCGAGTGCGGCGCCAAGTACCCGACCAGTCCGGTGCACGTGTGCGACCGCTGCTTCGGCCCGCTCGAGGTGCAGTACGACTATGACCTGATCGCCGAACGGGTCAGCCGCGAGTCGATCGCGCGCGGCCCCGACAACATCTGGCGCTACCGCGACTTGCTGCCGCTTGACGGCGAGGGGGACGTGGACTGGCGCGTGGGGTGGACGCCCCTCGTGCGCGCGACCCGCCTCGGCAAGGCCTTGGGTCTTTCCAACCTCTGGATCAAGAACGACGCGGTCAACCCGACGTACTCCTTCAAGGACCGGGTCGTCGCCGTCGCCGCCGCCAAGGCGCGCGAGTTCGGCTTCGACACCTTCGCGTGCGCCTCGACGGGAAATCTCGCGAGCGCCGTCGCCGCCGCCGGCGTCCGCCTCGGGTTGCGCACCTACGTCTTCCTGCCCGCCGACACCGAACCGGAGAAGTTCGTGAACGCGCAGGTCTACGGCGCGAACGTCATCGCCGTGAATGGCACCTACGACGACGTCAATCGCCTCTGTTCGGAACTCGCCGACCAGAAAGGGTGGGCGTTCTGCAACATCAACGTCCGCCCGTACTACTCCGAGGGGTCCAAGACCCTTGCGTTCGAGGTGGCGGAGCAACTCGGTTGGGAGGTGCCTGATCACGTCGTGGTGCCGATCGCCTCGGGTGCCCAGCTGGTGAAGATCACCAAGGGCTTCGGCGAGCTCGCGCAGATCGGTCTGACCTCCGGCAAGTTGCCGCGCGTCTCCGGCGCGCAGGCGTCGGGATGCAACCCCGTCGCTAACGCGTACTCCCGCGGGTGGGACGCCATCAAGCCGGTCCGCCGCCCGGACACGATCGCCAAGTCGCTGGCGATCGGAAACCCGGCCGACGGCTACTACGTCCTCAAGATCGTCCGCGAGACCGGTGGCGCGATCGACGAGGCGACCGACGCCGAGATCACCCACGGCGTGCGCCTGCTCGCCGAGACCGAGGGCATCTTCGCCGAAACGGCGGCCGGCGTAACTATCGCCGTGCTGAAGAAGCTGGCGGCCTCGGGCATCGTCAAGCGCGACGAACGCGTGGTGGCGTACGTCACCGGCAATGGCCTGAAGACCCCGCAGGCAGTCATTCCGCTGCTTGGCCAGGCGCCGGTGATCGCGCCGAACCTCGACGCCTTCGACGCGTACCTCACCGGGCAGGCATGAGCCGCCCGGTACTGCACCCAGACACCTCGGACAGGAGCATCAGAATGGCCGCCAAGGTCCTCATCCCCACGCCCCTGCGCGCCCTCACGGGCGGCGCCTCGTCAGTGACGGTCGAGGCCGGCACCGTCGGGACGGTCCTTACCGCCCTCGAGACCGCGCACCCGGGCTTTCACGACCGCCTGTTCGACGACCGCGGCGACCTGCGCCGCTTCGTCAACATTTATGTGAACGGCGAGGACATCCGCTTCCTCGAGGGTCAGGACACGCCGGTCGCCGCTCGCGACGAGGTGAGCATCGTCCCGGCCGTCGCCGGCGGCCGCTAGTCGGACGCGGGGGACGACGCGCGTCGAACGCGTGCCGACCCCGCACCCCCTGACCCAGGAACCCGTCCGACATTTCGGCGATTCGGTGGGGAAGGTCGGCGACAAGGACCGAAGACCGGGCTGAGCCATGGTCCGCGGGCATCCTTGCCCGCCCTGCCGCCGCGGGACGATCGCCAAGGCCACGGTCGCCCGGACGGCTGCCAGATGGTGAGCCGGGAACGGCCTTCGTTGCCCCTCCCCGGCGGGCAGGGATGCCCGCGGACCTGCACCCCGGGGCGCACGCGCCCCTTAACCCGGGCGTACGCCCTGCGGTGTCCCTGCGATTGTCGGACAGCCTCCTAGCCTTGGATGACCGGCAGGAGGCGCCGCGCCGCGGGGATCGCCGGGATGGCGCCGAGGGCCTCGTTCATGCTGCCGCTTCGGTAGCCCTGCAGGTCGAGGGCGACGTGCTTGAAGCCGATGGCCTTCAGGCGCGTGGTGATGGCCAGGTTCAGGCCGTCGGCGAAGAAGCGTGCCAGATCCGCGGCCGGCACCTCGATACGCGCCACGTCGCCGTGATGGCGCACCCGGACCTGCCGGAACCCCGCCTCGTAGAGGGCCATCTCGGCCTGGTCGATCTGCGCAAGCTTCTCCGCCGTGACGCGTTCGCCGTACGGAATGCGCGACGAGAGGCAGGCGAAGGCCGGCTTGTCCCACGTTTCGAGGCCGAGGTGGCGCGAGATCGCGCGAATCTCCGGCTTGCCGAGGCCCGCCTCAAGAAGCGGCGCGCGGGCGCCCATCGCCTTCGCGGCTTGCATCCCCGGGCGGAAGTCGCCGACGTCGTCTAGGTTGGCACCGTATGCGACCGTCGCGAGTTCACGCGCGGCCGCTAGCGGAAAGATGGTGGTGAACAGTTCCTGCTTGCAGTAGTAGCAGCGGTTGGCAGGATTGCTCGCGTAGTTCTCGTCGGCCAACTCGTGCGTCTCGACGAGGACAAGCTCGACCCCGATGTCGCGCGCCAGGCGCTTCGCCTGCTGCAACTCGTGGGCGGGGTAACTCTCGGACACTGCGGTGGCGGCGACGGCGCGGTCACCCAACTCGTCGACGCAGACCTTGAGGAGGAGGGTGCTGTCGACGCCGGCCGAGAAGGCGACGAGTGTGCTGCCAAGGTCGCGACAGGCGGCGCGCAGGCGGTCGTAGGCGGCGCGTTCTCCGGCGGTGAGCGCGGGGGCGTCGGCAGGTGCGTCGATGGTCGTCGTCATGATCATGGCAATCGTACCCGCGTGGTTCCGTGGCGGGCCTGCCATCTCGGCCGGCGGGACGTCGGCGATCCCAGTCCCCACCCGCTCCGGAGCGGTGGTTCACCCACCCTTATGGTGCGCCGTACGGCGATTCGTCCGTCACCCCCCCACCCCAGCGGGCAAGGATGCCCGCGGACCAACCCCACCCCGCCTCGGCGCGTCACTGCTACGGTTCCCATCACAAGGAGTCTTCCGTGCCAGATGCCCGCCACGATGCCCCGCCTGAACTCGATGAGCTGACCCGGCGCCTCGCCACCGTCCATGACTTGCGCGCCGCGAGCGCCGTCCTCGGGTGGGACCAGATGACCTACCTGCCCCCCAAGGGCGGCGCGGCCCGCGGGCGCCACCTCGCCACCCTTTCGCGCCTCGCTCACGAGCAGTTCACCGACGACCGCGTCGGCGCCCTCCTCGATGCCCTCCGCCCCTACGCGTCATCATTGCCCGCGGACCATCCCGCCACCGCCCTCGTCCGCGTCGCGCGCCACGACTGGGAGAAGGCGGTGCGCGTGCCCGGCGCCTTCATGGCCGCCTTTACCGAACACTGTTCCGCTTCGTACCAGGCGTGGGCGACCGCCCGGCCCGCCAACGACTTCGCGGGCATCGCCCCCGTCCTCGAACGCACCGTCGAGATGAGCCGCGAGTACGCCGCCTTCTTCCCGGCTACAGCACACGTCGCCGACGCATTCGTCGACGAGGCCGAACCGGGCTTGGACGTCGCCGCCGTGCAGGCCCTGTTCGCCTCCTTGCGCGCCCGCCTCGTACCCCTGGTGCGCGAAGTCGTCGCCCGGCCCCGTCCGGACGATTCGTGCCTAACCCGGGGCTACCCCGAGGACGCGCAGTGGCGCTTCGGCGAGATGGTCGCCCGGCGCCTCGGCTACGACTTCGACCGCGGCCGGCAGGATCGCGCGCCGCACCCGTTCACCACCAGTTTCTCGCGCGACGACGTGCGCATTACGACTCGCCTCTCGCACGACGACTTGCGCTTCGGCCTCTTCGCGACGATGCACGAGGCCGGCCACGGCATGTACGAACAAGGAATCGCGCCTGGTCTCGACGGCACCCTCCTCGGCAGTGGCGCCTCGTCGGGCATCCACGAGAGCCAGTCGCGGCTCTGGGAGAACGTGGTCGGGCGCAGTCGGGGCTTCTGGGAGTGGGGCTATCCGCTCTTGCGCGCCGAGTTCCCGGATCAGTTGGGCGACGTGACCCTCGATACCTTCCACCGCGCGGTCAACCGCGTCGAACCGTCACTGATCCGCGTCGAGGCGGACGAGTTGACGTACAACCTGCACATCATGATGCGCTTCGACTTCGAACTCGCGTTGCTGGACGGGTCGATGCGCGTGGCCGACCTGCCCGAGGCGTGGCGCGCGCGCTTCATCTCCGACCTCGGCATCGCGCCCCCCGACGACCGCGACGGGTGCCTGCAGGACGTGCACTGGTTCGCCGGGCCGGTCGGGGGCGCCTTCCAGGGCTACACGATCGGAAACGTCTTCGCGGCGCAAGCGTACGACCGTGCGATCCGCGACCTGCCGTCCATTCCTTCCGACGTCGCGCAGGGAGAGTTCGCCCCCCTGCTTGGGTGGATGCACGCGAACCTGCACGCCCTCGGCCGGATGTTCGACGTGAACGAGACGGTCGTGCGCGCGACCGGCGCGCCGCTCTCGATCGAACCGTACGTGGCGTACCTCGAGCGGAAATTCAGGGGCCTGTACGGGAGCGGATCAGACACCCCTCTCCCGTGAAACGGGGGAGGGGCAAGGGGTGGGGGTCTCGTCTCCCCGCGGGCTTCATACCCCCACCCTCAGTCCCTCCCCCGCTGAGGCGGGAGAGGGAAGCACAAACTCCCCTACCTCGACTCGTCGATGACCAACGGCACCACATTCACTTGAGGCGGGACGATGCGGTACGCGTGGAACTCCGGGCCGGTGCCCCCTGGGACGTCCTGGCGCAGGCTGACCATCAGCTGGAGCGCCCCCGGCCAGAGTTCCGCGAAGCCGATGTCGGTGGCCGACGGGTACGCCACTGACACCGGGTGCGAGTGGTAGAAGCCGACGTCGTGACCTTCACGCTCGACCTCGACGACTCGCATCAGGTCGCGCGAGTCGATCTCGAAGCGGTTGCGCGGCGTCGCGGCGGCGTTCCGCGTCGGCATGACCCGCACGACCTCACCCTCGCGCACCGCCACCACGCCGCACACCTCGTCGGGCGCGCCGGCGCGGGCGTGGGCCACGATCGCATCGATCTGCGACCGGGCGATCGACACGGTCTCCATTGATAGCCGGGGTGCCCGCCGCGGTCAGACGGCGGGCACCATCTCCACTTAGTGGACCGCGACGCGGTCGCGCTGATCGGCGAGTTCGGCCGGGATCGGTGCGCCGCAGAACTCGTGATAGTCGATTAGTTCGGTAATCGTCGGGTGGTCGCCACAGACCGGGCACCCCTTGTCGCGCCGCAACTTCAGGGTGCGGAACTCCATCGATAGGGCGTCGAAGAGGAGAAGGCGCCCGACCAACGGATCGCCGATGCCCAAGATCTGCTTGATCGTCTCGAGGGCCTGCATCGACCCGACGATGCCCGGCAACACGCCAAGCACGCCGGCCTCGGCACAACTCGGCACCGCACCGGGCGGCGGGGGCGCCGGGTAGAGGCAGCGGTAGCACCCGTGGCCCGGCTTGTAGACCGTCACTTGCCCTTCGAACTGGTTGATGCCTCCGTCGATCAGGGTCTTGCCTAGAAGCACGGCGGCGTCGTTCGCCAGGTAGCGCGCGGGGAAGTTATCCACGCCGTTGAGAACGTAGTCGTACTCGCGGAACAACTCGAACGCATTGCTCGAGTCGAGGATGGCGTTGTGCGCTTCGACCTTGACGTTCGGGTTGAGCATCCCGATCGTCTGCTTGGCGCTCTCGACCTTGAGGTCGCCAACGCGGTCGGTGAAGTGCAACACCTGGCGTTGGAGGTTGGAATGGTCGACGACGTCGAAGTCGATGAGGCCAAGCGTACCGACCCCCGCCGCCGCGAGGTACAGGCCGGCAGGCGAACCAAGGCCCCCGGCGCCGATCAGGAGGACGCGGGCGTTCTTCAGCTTTCGCTGGCCGGACGGGCCGACGTCCTGCAGGAGGAAGTGGCGGCTGTAGCGCTTCACCTCCTCTATCGTGAACGCGCTGCCCCCGGCGACGGCCGGGATGATGCTGACGTCGTCGCCACCCTTCAGGGCGGTCGCCTCGCCGTCAAGCGCGGAGATCTCCTCGCTGTTGACGTACACGTTGATGAACTGGTGCAGCACGCCTTGCTCGTCGCGCAGGCGGTCGCGCATGCCGGGGAACCGCGCCTCGAGGTCCCCGAGGAGGCCCTTCACGTCGCCCGCCTCCGTCTCGACCCGCGACTGCCCGCCAGTCAAGGCACGGAAGGGTGTCGGGATATACACCTTTACGCTCATCGTTCGTCACTCCTCCGGCCGGGACGCGCCCGCACCGCCAGTGCTCGCCCGTCCAGGGCAAGCGCCGCTCGTTCTCAGGGGAACTGCACGCTCAAGTACCGCTCGCCGGTGTCGCACAGGATCGTGACGACGGTCGCTTCCGGCGGCATCGTGGCCGCGAGGGCGACGGCGGCGTGAACGTTCGCGCCGGAACTCACGCCGACGAGGAGGCCTTCCTCGCGCGCCAGGCGTCCGGCCATCAACAATGCGGCTTCGTCGGTGACCGCCACGACCTCGTCGACGACGTCCCGGTCGAAGATGCCGGGAACGAAGCTCGCGCCGATGCCCTGGATGGCGTGGGGCCGGAAGCGGCCGCCGGCAAGCACGGGCGATCGTGCGGGCTCGACGGCGACGATGCGTACCGCGGCGCCGAGGGCCTCGCGAAGCGCGTGACCCACCCCGGTGACCGTCCCCCCGGTTCCAACGCCGGCCACGAAGGCATCCACCTTGCCCCCGGTGTCGGCAAGGATTTCCGGGCCGGTCGTCTGGCGGTGGATCTCCGGGTTCGCGGGATTGTCGAACTGAAGGGGCATGAAGGCGCCAAGCTCGCGGGAAAGTTCCTGGGCAAGCCACACGGCGCCGCCCATGCCCTCGATCGCCGGGGTGAGGCGGACCTCGGCTCCGAGGCGCTCGAGGAGGCGCCGGCGCTCGACGCTCATGTCCTCGGGCATGGTGAGGATGAGCGCGTAGCCCCGGATGGCACAGACCACGGCGAGGCCGACGCCCGTGTTGCCGCTCGTCGGTTCGACGATGGTGGCGCCAGGGCCGATCACGCCGCGTCGCTCGGCGTCATCGACCATGGCCAGGGCGATGCGATCCTTGACGCTTCCGCCGGGGTTTCGGGCCTCGAACTTGCCGAGGACCGTCGCCCCTCCGGCAGTGACGACGCGGTTGAGGCGCACGAGCGGCGTGCGCCCGATCAAGTCAAGGGCCGACAGCGCGACCGGACGCGGTGCGGGTGCCTGCCTCGGTGTCGATCCCATCCCGCACGTCCTAGATGTAGTACCGCGCCGGCGCGGTCAGGTCTCGCTGGCGCGCGAGGAGGTCGGCCACGGTCGTCGCGTCGAGGATGCGGTGCACGGCCGCGCGCACTTCCTCCCACACTTCCTGTTGCACCCGGACCGCGGGAGCAACCGCGGCCCCGTCGATGGGCGCGCCTGCCCGCCCGCGCCCGTCAGGGACCGGGGGAAGGAAGGCGTCTCCCTCGACCGCCTCGATGATCGCACGCATGGTCACCCGTTCCGGTGGGCGGGCGAGGACGTGCCCTCCGCGCGGCCCGCGGGTGCTGTTCACGATCCCCGCGCGCCGCAGGAGGGTCAAGACCTGGTCAAGGAAGGTGTCCGAAATGCCTTGGCGGCGCGCGATTGCCTCGCTCGGCACCGGACCCTGCCCGATGCGTTCCGCGAGGTCAATGATCGCGCGGACCCCGTAGTCCGACCGTGCCGAGAGACGCATCGTTTATCGATGAAGTGACGTTCCCGCAAGCGTAACACGCGGGGGTGGGGCGGCCCCGTCGGCACGGCGGTGCCATGCGGGTAGGCGCCAGTCACCAGTGAACGCGCCGTCGCCCGGCCACATCCCGGTTCGGCCCGCGGCGAGGCACGGACGAGGTCGCCATGGGCGACAATCGGCGCGGGCTGGCCACCGTGCCTTGCCACGCCGGGTCGCGAGGGAGGGGCAGCGATGGGGGTCATCGACGCGGACGCCTGGATCGGCGTCGACATCGGCACGACGGGCACGCGGGCGGTCGTCTTCGACCGTTCGGGGCGCGTGCTCGAGGCTGTCTCGCGCACGTACCCGTTGCTCGTGCCGCGCCCAGGGTGGGCGGCGCAGGCGCCCGCGACGGTTCACGACGCGACGACCGAGGCCCTTGCCGAGGCCGCCGGATGGGCGCGCGACCACGGGCGGCACGTGCGCGCCGTCGGGCTGTCGGCCATCCTGCACTCCGTCCTGCCGGTCGATGCGCAGGGGAACGCCCTCGACGACGCGCTGATCTGGGCCGACACGCGCGGTGACGACGAGGCGAAGGCGATCCGCGCGTCGCACGACCCGCATCGCCTCTACCTTCGCACCGGCGGGCCGGTGCACCCGATGTACTTGCCAGCCAAGGTGCGGTGGTGGCGGGCGAACCGGCCACAGACCTTCGCACGCGCCGCGCTCTTCGCTGGCATCAAGGACTACGTCCTCGGCAGGTGGACTGGCGCCGCCGTGACCGACCGGTCGACGGCGAGTGGTACCGGGCTCTTCGACCTGCAGGCCTTCGACTGGGCCGACGACCTCCTCGCCATCGCGGGGATCGACCGCGGACGCGTGCCATCGCTCGTGGAGCCGACGGACGTCCTTGACGCGCCTCGCTCGTGGCTGCGGTCCGTCGGCCTGCCGGATGACTGCCTTCTTGTCGCCGGGGCGGGCGACGGCGTGTTGCAGACCCTCGGCACGGGCGTGGCCTCGCCCGGGCAGTTCGTGGCGATGGTCGCGACGAGTGGCGCGGTACGGTCGGTCGTCGACCATCCCGTGACGGACGGGGCGCAGGCGCGCACGTGGTGCTACTACCTTGCGGAGGGGCGGTGGGTCGCCGGCGCGGCGATCAACAATGCCGGGATCGTCCTCGCCTGGTTGCGAGACCAGTGGGCGGCCATCGCGCGGGCGACCGGCGGGCGAGAACCGACGCTTGACGAGGTGACCGCATGGGCCGCCGAGGTCGGTCCAGGCGCGGGCGGGCTGCTCTTCCTGCCGTACCTCGCGGGTGAGCGGGCGCCCGGATGGAACGCCCGCGCGCGCGGCACGATCGTCGGCCTCTCGCTGGCGCACGACCATCGCCACCTTGCCCGTGCGACGCTCGAAGGCGTGGGCTACCGGATGCGGACCATCCTCGAACCGATGGAGGAGGTCGCGGGGAACGCGAACGAGATCCGCATCGCGGGCGGGTTCATCCGGTCGCCGCTGTGGATGCAGGTGGTCGCCTCGGTCCTCGGGCGCGACCTGACCCTTGTCGACAGCCCCGAGGCGTCATCGCTCGGCGCGGCGATCCTGGCGATGCGTGCAACCGGTGACATCGAGTCGCTTGAGGCGGCGCCGCGCGTCGGGGCCATCGGGACCGTGACCCCCGACCCCCGGGCGCGCGCGGCCTACGACGACCTATACGCGCAGTACCGGGCGATCCACGCCGCGATGGCGCCGCATTGGGATGCCATCAGCGCCTGGCAGGCGGCCCGGGCGGAAGGATGAGGCCAGGCACTCGCCGGCGCACTACCGGTGGTGCGGTCACGCGTGGTCGTGGATTTCCCATGGTCGGATCAACCGCAGGGCGCTCACGATCGCGCTCGTCGCCGATGAGCGGTTGAGCGTGTAGAAGTGGATGCCGGGCGCGCCGTGGCGGATCAACTCGTCCGCCTGCAACGTCGTGTAGGCGACGGCGAGTTCCAGGACGGCTTCCGGGGCGCCCGCGCGCGCACGGATGTCGCTCATCAGGTGAACTGGAAAGGTCGCGCCAGACATCCTGGCGATCCGCGGGATGCTTTCCGCGTTGATGGCCGGCATGAGGCCCGGGATGATCGGCACCTCGATCCCGCCGATGCGCGCCCGTTCGACGAAGCGGAAGTACACCTCGTTGTCGTAGAACAGCTGCGTCACCAGGAACCGCGCGCCGGCCTCCACCTTCCGGTGCAGGTGCTCGATGTCGAGGTCAAGGTCCTGGCGACGGCCGGTGTTGCCCTCGTAGTGGCCTTCCGGGTAGCACGCCGCGCCGACCGAGAAGTCGTAGTGGCCGTGGATGAACTCGACGAGCTCGTTCGCGTAGGCGAAGCCATCAGCGGCCGGGGTGAATGACGCGTCGCCGCGGGGCGGGTCGCCTCGCAGGGCCATGATGTTCTCGACGCCGCGATCGCGCAGGGTGTCGAGGGTCTCGCGAACCTCCTCGCGCGACGCGCCGACGCACGTGAGGTGCGCCATGGCCTCGATGCCGAAGTCGCGCTTGATGCGTGCGACCACGTCGATCGTCAGGGCGCGCGTGCTTCCCCCGGCACCGTAGGTGACGGAGACGAACGCGGGGTTGAGCGGGCGCAACTTGAGGATCGTCTCGAGAAGCTGCTCCTGCTGCTCCGCGTTCTTCGGCGGGAAGAACTCGAAGGAGAAGGCCGGGAAGGTCGTCTGTAGCGTTTCGTGGATTTTCATGCGCCCCCCAGGAACCCTTCCCAGCCGTGCGCGGCCCGCTTGCCCGTCCGCGCGATCTCGCCGTGGGCCGGGAGAGTACCGTGCCGCCCGGGCCAAGGCGGTGTCGTCGCCCCGCTCCCCGCCTACTACTCGTCGCGCGCCCGGCGGATCGTGGCGACGACGGTGCCGACGACGACCGCGAGGACGCTCCCCGCCATGAAGACGACCGTGCCAACCATGACGTAACGGGTCGACGTCCCGAAGATGCCCTGCCAGAAGCCGACGGAGTTCCCGAAGAGGGCATCGACGAAGGCGAGCGAGTCGGGCCCGGTGGACATCCCCGGGACAGGCGCCGCGCCGGAACCCGACGACGTGGAGGGCGCTCCGGCGGCGACGCCGGGCCGGGGTGTCGGGTTAGGCGCGTTCGCCTTCTGGGGCAGGCCCATGCGGAGCGAGTTTTTCCACCGCAACTCGAACTGGTCGAGCGCGACGCCGAGGCCGCGCTTGAACGCGTCGTCGACGGTGGTCCCCTCGCGGAATGCGTCGATCGTCGCGCGCACCTTTTCCGGCGGGTAGGACTGCGCAAGGAACTTCACCGCCGAGAGCGACTGCTCATGGGCGAGGGCCCGGTCTTGCCCGGTTGAGGGCAAGTTCCCCGCCAGGCTCTTGAGGGAGAGCAGGCGGTCGTTCTGCGCCAGGTCGGTCAGCGCCTTCTGGTTGTCGGCAGACACGTCCTCGCCCGCGACGTAGCGACTGAACCCGAGGGCAAGCCATCTCGGGGGCGGCGCGAACGCGTTCGTCGTCCGTTGGTCGAAGACGGCCTTGGCGACCTCGCGGCGCAGGGAGAGCATCGCGTCCGCGAGGTTTTCCGCCTGGTACAGGACGTAGACCCGGGTCAGGCCGGCGGCGGTGGCGTAATCGAGGTTGCGCCCGCCCGTGGCAATCGCGCTCGTGTAGTCCGCGACCCGCAAGTAGCCGTAGACATGCAAGGGGCGCTCGGGCGCGATTCCAAACTCGCCCTCAATGCGCGCGACGGTGCGCGATGCCTCCTCGAGGATCGCGCGTCCGACGGCCGGGTCACCGCCGGGCCAGTGCGCCGTGACGCTGCCGGCGGCCTCCAGCCGCCAGTCGAAGCGCGTGTCGTTGTAGGTCACCACCTGCTCGGGCGTGACGCGGCGCGCGCCCGAAGCGGTCTCAAGGGCGAACTGGTAGCGCACCTCGGTCCCGGGCAGGAGGACCCCGGTGACGCGCCACCGATAGGTCGCGGCGACGCTCTCGCCGGGTTGGAACGAGGCCACGCCGGTGTTCTGGACCGGGGAGTCGTCGATCCGGTAAAGCAACTGGACGGCGGTGATCGGATCGCCCGCCCCGCCGCTCCGCGCACGTACCTGGAAGCGGATCTCGGCACCGAACTCGACCTCGGCCAGTGCCGGTTCGGCGGTAATCGCCGGGGCCTGGGCGAAGGCGACGCCGGAGAAGGGGGAGGAGCCGGCGACGGCCGCGCCGGAGAGGATCGCGACGGCAAGCGTGAGGGCGGCCCTCCACGGCGAGGGTCGGTGGCGAACGGGCGGCCTCGGACTCATTGGCGATCCTGTGGCGGCAACCGCGGCGGCACGGTCACGCCGACGTCGGCCGACGCCCGCCTACGGTCGCCTATCATTATGCCGTTGGCAACCGTGAAGCCGTTGGCTCGATGGCGGTGGCGGCCGTGGGGTGCCGCGCTGCTCCTATGGTCGGTCCTCGCGGCCGCCCTCCCGGTGCCGGGAGCGAGCGCCGACGGGTGGTTCGCGCGCACGATCCGCCCGGCCGGCTTCTGGTCCGGCGCGGACGCGACCGCGACCCTTTTCGGCCAGTTGCCGCGGGACACCATCGTCGAGATCCTCGAAGGGCGACCGTCGCCCGGTGCGACGCGATTCCTCGCGCGCGAGCTTGACGAGCGGAACCTCGGCTACATCGAGGCCATCGTCCTTGACCCCAGCGACCCTCCGCCGGGGGAGGCCATCCCGCCGCCCGCGTCCTTCCGCCCGTTCTGGATCGCCACGCTCAAGGACACCCCTCTCCTCGCCGGTTCGGGCGACTCGATCGCCACGTTGCCGCAGTTCACCAAGGCGATGGCGTTGACGCCCCCGGAGACAGGGCGGTACTACATCCAGGACGCGCGTACCGGTCGCGTCGGTTGGGTCGAAGGGACGCAAGTCGGTCCCGGTGGCGCGCCGACGCCGGAAGACGAGGTCATCTGGGCGTCGCCTGCCTTCGCGACGATCAACGAGGCGTACCGCCCCTGGTGGGTCGCCGCGCACCGGGTGACCGAGCTCTGGAGCGCCACCGAGGGTGGTGCGAGCTTCGGCGCGGTGCGGATCGGCGAGCAGTTCCTCGTGATGGAAGCGCAGAAGGCCGCGCGGCTCTCGATCTACAACCCGGTGACGCGGAACTTCGCGTTCGTCGATGCCGTCGCCGTCGGGCCAAGCGCCGGGCCCAAGCCCGCGGCGGTCGAGGTTGGCGGGTGGGTCGGCATCGTCAGCGGGGAACGCGCCAACCTGCGGCGCGAGCCGCACACCGTCATGGCGGCCGCCGGGCAGGTCGTGCGCGGCGACGAGGTCACCGTCTCCGCATGGGTCGAAGGCGAGGAGCTCGAGGCGGACAACCGCACGTGGGCGCGCGTGCTGTCGGTGCGGCGCAAGGCCTCGAACGGCAAGTGGGTGGACGTGCCCCTCGGCGACATCGCGCCGGACCGCTACCTCTATTCCGGGCTCATCCGGCCCGCGCCCCTCGTCGATGCCCCCCTGCCCCCGGACACGAGCCTCGGGAAGGGCGGCGCCCGGTGGATCGACGTGAACGTCACCCACCAGTCGATCGTCGCCTACGAGGGCACGACGCCGGTGTACGTCGCGCCGGTCACGAGCGGTCGCCCGGGGTGGGCCACGCCCCTTGGCGTGTTCCGCATCCAACGGCGGGTCGAGAGCGACACGATGCTTGGTAGCACGCTGCTCCGGTTGGACACGAGAGAGGTGCCCGACTACCGCCTCGAGGACGTGAAGTGGACCCAGTACTTCACGGGGGACGGCACCGCGATCCACACCAACTACTGGCGCAATCCCGCCCTGTTCGGCCTCCCAAGTAGCCACGGATGCCTCGGGATGCTCGAGGTGCACGCCCGTTGGTTCTGGGACTGGGCAAACGTCGGCACCCCGTTGACGATCCACAACTAGGTCGCGCCGCCGGCATTGACCGGGATGCGCCGCCGGGATGCCGCCGCGCCCTAGTCAGTCCCGACCTTGCGCGGGTCGAGGGCGTCGCGCAAGCCGTCGCCCACGTAGTTCACCGCCAGGACGGTCAGGAAGATCATCAGTCCCGGGAAGATTGCCGTCCACGGGGCGCGCGTCATCTGGTCCTGCGCGTTGCGGAGCATGTTGCCCCAGCTCGCGACGGGTGGTTGGATCCCGAGGCCGAGGTAGCTGAGACTTGACTCGGTCAGGATCGCGCCCGAGATTCCGAGGGTCGCGGCGACGATGATCGGGCCGACGGCATTGGGGAGGAGGTGGCGGAGGATGATGCGCGCGGGGGACGCGCCCAGGCATCGCGCCGCCTCGATGAACTCGCGTTCCCTTAGGGCGAGGAAGGCGCCGCGCACCTGGCGGGCCGTGCCCATCCATCGCAGGCCCCCGATGACGAGGATCAGCGTCACGGGGCTGGTGCCATAGATCGTGGCGAGGAGGATTAGCACGAAGATCGAGGGCAGGGCGATCATGAAGTCCACGAGGCGCATGAGGAGGTTGTCCACCCATCCGCCCCGGTAGCCCGCGATGGCCCCGACGGTCGACCCGATCGTGACCGCGAGGGCGACGGCAAGGACGCCGACGGCGAGCGAGACGCGCCCGCCGTGCAGGATGCGGGCCATCAGGTCCCGTCCCAACTCGTCGGTGCCCATCGGATGCGCCGCCGTCGGCGCGTCAAGCATTTCAAGCAAGTTTGTCTTCGTCGGGTGGTATGGCGAGACGACGTTCGCGAGGATCGACGCGGTCGCGAGGATCGTGATCACCGCGATGCCCGCGAGGGCGAGGTGGTGGCGCCGGAAGCGGCGCCACGCAAGCGTCCATGGCCCGGCCGGGGCGGTGGCCATGGACGCGGCGCCGACGGCGACGGGTTCTAGTCTGGCGTGCGCGGCCGTCGACATTCCGGTCACCGGGTCAGCGGTAGCGGATGCGCGGGTCAAGCCACGCGTAGACGATGTCGGCGAGGAGGTTGCAGGCGATCACGAGGGACGACGCCACCGTGAAGATCCCCATGAGGACGGGGTAGTCGACGCGCGAGGCGGCCTCCCAGAAGAGGCGTCCCATCCCCGGCCACGCGAAGATGGTCTCGGTGATCAGCGCACCGCTGAACAGTTGGGGCAGGTCAAGCGCGATCGCGGTGACGAGGGGGATCGCGGCGTTGCGGAACGCGTGGCGCCGCACGACCGTCGCCTCGTCAAGCCCCTTGGCGTACGCGACCCGCACGTAATCCTGCCGAATGACGTCGAGGAGGGCGGCGCGGAGGTAGCGCACGTAGTGCGTCGCATCGAAGAGGGCAAGCGTCGCGACCGGCAGGATGAGGTAGCGCAGGCGGTCGCCCAGCGACGAGGGTTCGCCGAGGGTGTACATCCCGCCAGCGGGCAACCACCGCAGGCCGACGGCGAAGATCATGATCAGCATCAGGCCGATCCAGAACGTTGGCAGCGAGTTGCCCGCGAACGCCAGGCTCGTCGCGGCGTGGTCGAACCACGAGTACTGGCGGATCGCCGAGATGGTCCCGACCGGGATCGCGATCGCGAGGGTGACGGCAAAGGTGACCGTCATCAGGAGGATCGTGTTCGGCAGGCGTTCGCCGATCATCTCGAGGACCGGTCGCTTGGTGACGAGTGACCATCCCCAGTCCCCGGTGGCGAGGCTGCCAAGCCAACGCGCGTACTGCACCGGCACCGGTTGGTCGAGGCCCATGTGGGCGCGAAGCCGCGCCAGGTCCTCGGCCGTGACGGTCGGGTCGGCCTCGTACATCGACATCGGTCCCCCGGGCGTCGCGCGCAAGAGGGCGTAGACCACCATCGTCATCAGGACGAGGAGCGGGAGGGCTTGCGCGACGCGACGCGCGATGTAGGTGCCCATTATCGGAAGCGTGGGAGGATGTCGCGGTGCCGGTCGCTTCCCTGAGGGGCGACCGGCACCGTCCTGTCAAGCACGCGTGCTACTTGTTCAGCCACCAGGAGTCGAGGTCCCACCCGAGGTTGTCCCACGGGTTGTGCGTCCGACCTTGGACGTACTTGCGCGCGCCATCGACGTCGAGGCGGTTGTACAGGAAGATGTGGACCCTCGAGGCCACGATCGCCTTCACCGCCCGTTCGTACGCCGCCCTGCGCTTCTCCTGGTCCGGTACCGAACCGGCCTCCTCGAGCGCCTTGTCGAGGTCGGGATCCTTCAGGCGGGCGTAGTTCTGTCCCTCGCCCTTGTTCGCCTCGGTGGGGATCTGGGACGAGTGGTAGTAGATGAACAGGTGGGCGTGCGGGTCGATCCCGGGGTTGGTCGTCCACATGTTGATGTCGAACGTGCCCTTCGCGCGGGGGGCGTTGTCCCCCCAAGTGCCGAGCAGCGAGGCCGACGGGATGTTCTTGATCTCGAGCGCGATCCCGATGTCCTTCAGCTGCTCCTGGATCACCTGTTGCGCAAGTTCGCGGAGCTTGTCGCCCGAGGTCGTCTGGTAGGTCAGGGTGGCCTTCGCGCCGTCCTTCGCCCGGATGCCGTCGGAGCCGGGCTTCCACCCGGCATCGTCGAGGAGCTTCTTCGCCTTGTCCGGCGCGAACTCGCTCACCGGGATCTTGGGCGCGGCCCATCCGGTCGCGATCGGCGACGACCCGACGGTGGTCTTGCCGTAGAGGAGCTTGTCGACGATCACCTTCTTGTTGATGCCAAGCTCGATCGCCTCGCGCACCTTCGGGTCGCTCAGGACGGGATGCTTGGATGCCGGGTCGCCGGCCTTGTCGCCTGACGGCTGGCTCAGGTTCAGGATCAGTCGCTCGACCCCGAGGCCAGGGTGTGCCCAGACGTCGATGTCCTTGCTGCCGTCGAACTCGGGGATCTGGGCCTCGATCAGGTTCCACACCACGTCGACCTCGCCGGTCTTCAGCTGCGCGATGCCGACCTCGCGGCTCGGCGTGATGCGGAAGATGACCTGGTCGAGGTACGGCTTGCCCTTGACATGGAAGTCAGGGTTCCGGGCAACCGTGATGTGATCTCCCGAGACCCACTCGACGAACTTGTACGGCCCCGTGCCGATCGGCTTGCGGTTGTACTCGGCCTTCTCGATCGACGTGGAACCGCCAAACGCGTGGGCCGGCAGGATCACACCGAACAAGGTCAGGAACGGCGCGTAAAACGTCTTGAACTTCAGCTCGACCGTCCAGTCGTCCTTGACCGTCACGGACTCGAGGTCGCGATAGCCGGTCCGCGACGTCACGGGATTGGTCGGGTCCATGATGACGCCGTACGTGAACTTGATGTCGGCCGCCGTGAACGGCTTGCCGTCATGCCACTTCACGTCTTTGCGGAGCTTGATCGTGACGGTCTTCCCGTCGGCGGAGACGCCGCCGTTCTGCGTCGACGGCACCTCGGCAGCGAGGTCGGCGACGTACTCGCCCTTCGGGTTGGGGCGGATCAGTCCGCCCAGGATGGCGTTGCGAACGACGCTCCCGACGGTCTGGGTGTTCAGGAACGGGTTGAGGTTCGCCGGCTCCTGGTAGATGGCGATCTTGATGGTGCCGCCGGTCTTCGGGGCGCCAGCAGGAGCGGCGGGGGCGGGTGCCGTCGTGGCGGCGGGCGCAGGGGCCTTGGTCGGCTCCGGCTTCTGCGCCTCAGGTGCCTTGGTCGGTGACGCCGGGGCGGCGTCGCCCCCGCAGGCCGCGATGAAGGCGGCCGGCGCGCCGGCGACGGCCGCGAGGCCGACCAGGCGATGCCAGTACGTCCGTTTGGTGGTCATGGCTCACTCCTTCCGGGTGGCGTCGCGAGGCGGCGATGGCGCCGCCTCCACGCGCCGCCGGACGGAAGCCAAAGCCGCGGGTCGCGTACTCTACCACCGCGATCAGGCTGGCATGGAGGATTCGCGCATGGTATCGCTCGCGTTCGACCGCTACCCGCGCTACGAGGAGTTGACGCGGATCGTCCACGAGGCCGCGCACGACTGGCCGGGACTGGTCGAGGTCGAAAGCATCGGCAGGAGCCACGAGGGGCGCGAAGTCTGGTTGCTCACGGTCACCGACCGTTCGACCGGCCCGGCGTCGGAGAAGCCCGCCTTCTGGGTCGACGGCAGCATCCACTCGGCCGAACTTGCACCGACGGTCGCGATCCTCCACCTCCTCAGCCACCTGGTCACCGGGCATGGATCCGACCCCGACGTCACCCGGTGCCTCAAGACCCGGGCGTTTTACCTCGTGCCGCGGGTCAATCCCGACGGTGCGGAACTTGCCCTGGCTGACTCGCCGCGGATGGTCCGGTCAAGCACCCGTCAGTACCCGCTCGATGTCGAACAGGCGGATGGCCTGGTGGCGGGGGACGTCGATGGCGACGGGCACTTGCGACAGATGCGCATCGTCGACCCGAACGGTCCCTGGAAGGCGAGCGACGTCGAGCCGCGATTGATGGTCCGTCGGGAGCCGGCCGAGGTCGGTGGCACCTACTACCGGGTCCTGCCCGAGGGGCGCGTCCACGGGTACGACGGCCTGACGATCGACGTGCCCCCGGCGCGGGAGGGCCTCGACCTGAACCGGAACTTCCCCGCCCACTGGCGACTGGAGCATGACCAGAAGGGGGCCGGCCCGTACCCGGGGTCGGAACCCGAGGTCGCCAACCTCCTCCGGTTCCTCGCGACGCACCCGAACGTGATCGCCGGCGTCGCCTTCCATACCCAGAGCGGCGTCATCCTGCGCCCGTTCAGCCACCAGTCGGACGACGCGTTCCCTGCCGAGGACCTCTGGACCTACCGGAAACTTGGGGACCGCGGGACGGAAATGACCGGGTACCCGAACGTTTCCGTCTTCCACGACTTCCGGTACCACCCCAAGGAGGTGATCACCGGCGCGTTCGACGACTGGGCCTACAACCACCTTGGCATCTTCGGATGGACCGTCGAGATCTGGAACCCGCAGCGGCAGGCAGGCATTCCGGAGATGAAGTTCATCGAGTGGTACCGGGAGCACCCGTTCGAGGACGACCGGAAGCTGCTTGCGTGGTCCGATGACGCCTTGCGCGGCGAGGGCTATCGCGACTGGGCGTCGTTCGACCATCCGGACCTTGGACCGGTCGAGATCGGAGGATGGGATGCCCTCCTGGCGTTCGGCAACCCGCCCCCGCACTTGCTTGAGGCGGAAATCGCGCGCTTCGCGCCGTGGATCGTGTGGCACGCCTTGTGCAGTCCGCGGCTGGAGGTCCACACGTTCGAGGCGTTCCGCGAGGGCGAGGCGACCTGGCGCATCCGCGCCGTCGTCCAGAACGTGGGATGGCTTCCGACCTACGTGACGAAGCACGCGTTGGCGATCAAGGCGGTGCGCGGCGTTCGCATGGAACTCGCCGTGCCGGAGGGCACGCACTTGGTCACAGGGAAGGCCACGCGCGACGCCGGGCAACTGGAAGGGCGGGCGTACAAGTCGTCGGCCCCGACGCGACGACCGGCCGACGCGACGGATGACCGAGCGAAGGTGGAGTGGGTAGTCACCGGCGTGGCCGGCGCGACACTCACCTTGGACGCGTCGCACTCGCGCGCCGGGACCGCGCGGGCGTCGCTCACCTTGGCGTAGCCTCGCCGCGGGCTCGCCACTTGGATCAGGCTACGGCCGCCGCGTCCGGGCGATCAGGTCCTCCATCGACGTGAGGTACGTCTCGAAGGCGCCTCGTCCTCGTTCAGTGAGGTCGAAGTCGGTGCGCGGCACCCGCCCGTCGAACGACTTCGTGCAGCGGAGGTAGCCGGCCTCCTCGAGCTTGCGGGCGTGCGCGCTCAGGTTTCCGTCGGTCGTTGCGAGGAGGCCCCGCAACTCGATGAACGACAGCGAAGCGTTCACCGCGAGGGCGCTCACGATGCCGAGGCGCAACCGCTCGTGGATCATCGGGTCGAGGTCGGGCATCGGGCACGCGCCGGTGGCGGCGCGCGGCTCCACATGCACGGGGGTCGGTTCGGCGCGGCGCGTTGAGCGGGTCACGGTCATGCCCGGGCCACTTGCGCGGGGCGTGGGCACCGGCGTCATCCCCCGTGGCGGCGCGCGATGACCGCGCCGAAGGTGGCGAGGAGGCCGCCGAAACCGACCGCGAGGATCGCGTCGCCCCAGGTCGCCGGCAGGGCGAACGCGGCGGCCCCAAGGGCCATGAACGCAAGGCCGAGGGCCCGCACCGGGACGACCGACATCGCGCTTCCGGCGGTGACGCTCGCGCCGAACGCCAGCAGCCACGTGCCCGGCAGGAGGTCGGGGACGCCACGCATCCAGAGGGCAACGGTCAGGATGGCCCCGGTGACCATCGGGGGTGCAAAGCTCAGGGCGAAGCGCCGGTTCGGCCCGGCCGTGACGCGCAGGCCACGGCGCCGCGACTTCCTCGCCACCGCCAGGACCGCGACCATCGCGGCGACCGTCGCCTCGACCATCCACGCCAGGAGCCAGCGGTCCCGGTCTGGTTGTGCACCCGCGACCGCCGCCGCCACGACTGCGGAGGCGCCGAGCCAGACCATCGCCCACCCGGGCACCGAGGTGAACCCCCCGGCCGACTCCATTGTTGACCGGATGTACCGGAGGTCCTCGATGGCTTCCTGTGCAGGAGCGGCATTGTCGGCAGGCACACCGTCCGGGTGGCGCCTCGTACGGGGGTGGCGCGCCGGGGCGCGGTCGGGCCACGTGGCGCCGCGTGGCGCGGTCCCCGGGCGGGATGGCTCACCCATCGGCGTCGGGCACCCCGCCAAACTTGCGCCGACGCGCGGCGTACGCGGCCATCGCCCGGTCCAATTCCGGTTCGTCGAAGTCGGGCCAGCAGGTTGGGGTCGAGTAGTACTCGGCGTAGGCCGCCTGCCACAGGAGGAAGTTCGAGAGGCGGAACTCGCCCGCCGTGCGCACGATCAGGTCGGGGTCAGGCAGGCCGGCGGTGTAGAGGTTCGCCGAGATCGCGGCCTCGTCGATCGCCTCGACCGGCGTGCCAGCGGTGACCAGCTTGCGGACCGCCTCGACGATCTCGGCGCGTGCGCCGTAGTTGAAGGCGACGTTCAGGATGAGGCGCTCGTTGAGGGCGGTCAACCGGATCGCGTCCTTGATGCGCCCGGCAAGGCGGTCGGGGATGCCGGCCATCGACCCGAGGTGGCGGATTTGCACGCCGCGCGCATGGAGGGCGGGTGCCTCGAGGACGATGGCCTCCGAGAGGATCTGGAAGAGGCCGGTGACCTCGTCCTGCGGGCGCCCCCAGTTCTCGGTCGAGAAGGCGTAGATCGTGACCACCTCGACGCCGCGGGCGCCGCACGTTTCGAGGATGCGCCGGAGGTTCTGGGTGCCCGCTCGGTGCCCGAAGAGGCGGGGCTGCCCGCGTTGGCGCGCCCACCGGCCGTTGCCGTCCATGATGAAGGCGACGTGCCGGGGCACCATCGTCCGGTCGATGTCGGCCGGCGGGGCAGGCGCCGGGGTCGTGCGGGAGGCGTCCCGCCAGAGGCTCGTCAAGGGCATGGAACGAAGGATAGGCGCGGGTCGCCGATGGCGTCAAGCACTTTGCGCCCCAAAGCCTGCCGGCCCGGCACTTGCGCTCGCCCCTCGCCCGGTCCTTCGGGGAGGGTCTGAAGGCATGACGGCCGTCACCGACCCGGGGCACGGCCCACCCTGATGGCGTTCCCGGGCCGGTGGGACGCCGGCGCTCCCAGTCCGGCCCGGCGTCGCGCCGACCATGCTCCGGGGCGCTACGGGCGGATCACCGACCCGTCCGGGCGACGGTCCTCGACGAGGTAGCGCGGACGGCTCGCACGTTCGCGGTCGACGAGGGCCGCGGCCTTCGCCTCGTCGATGTCGATGCCGAGTCCTGGCCGGGCGTTCGGGTAGAGGTATCCCCCGGCGAGGATCGGGTGCCCGGGGAATGCCTCAAGCTCGGCCTCGGAAAACCAGTTCTCCTCCTGGATGCCGAACGCGTGCGAGGTCATGTCGATGTGCATCGCCGCCGTCAGGTTGACCGGGTCGGTGTTCCCGCCCTCCTGCCAGGCGGTCTGCACGCCGAACGCCTCCGCGACGTGCGCGATCTTGCGCGCGGGGGTTATCCCACCGACCTTCGAGACCCGGCACCGGATGAAGTCGATCAGGCGCTCCGAGATGAGGGGCAACCATTCCTGCACGTTGGTGAAGAGCTCGCCGATGGCCTGCGGGGTGGCGCACTGCTGCCGGATCTGCCGGTACCACGCGATCTGTTCCGGGGGCAGGACGTCTTCCAGGAAGAACAGGCGGAACGGTTCGAGGCGCTTCGCGAGGGTGACGGCCGAGGTCGGACGCAGGTGTTCGTGCACGTCGTGGGTCAGCTTGGGCCCGTAGCCGACCTCGTCGCGGAGGCGCGCGAACATCGCTACCGTGTTCTCGATATAGGTGTCATCGTCGAACGCGCGACCGGACGGCCACGTCGGCCAGTCCCGGCCCCACGGCGTGAGGGCCGGGTCGGGCGCGTGCGGACGCGTTGCTGGGACGAACCCGCCCCCGCCATAGGCACCGACCTGGCAGCGGACGTACTGCCAACCGTCCCCGAGGTACCGGTGCACGTCGTCGACCAGTGCTTCAAGCGTGTCGCCGACGGCGTGGGCGTAGCACGGCACCGCCGCGCGGACTGGCCCGCCGAGCAACTGGTAGACCGGCATGCCGGCTTCCTTGCCCTTGATGTCCCAGAGGGCGATGTCGATCCCGGCGAGGGCGGCGTTGTGGGTCGGGCCCGTCCGCCAGTACCCGCTCGTGAAGGTCGACTGCCAGATGTCCTCGATCATCGCTGGATCGCGTCCGATGAGGCGCGGCGCCATCCACTCCTCGAGGGCGGCGACGACCGCGCCGGTGGCGTTGTAGTCGTGCGCCGACCCGATCCCGTCCAGGCCGGGTTGGTCGGTCAAGACCTTGACGATCACCCACGACGCGGTCGCGCGCGTGCGGATCACCTTGATCCCCGTGATCCGGGCCATCGCAAGTCTCCCCTCAGGCGCCGGAGGCCCGTGCGGCGTTCGCCTCGGCGAGGGCGAACGCGTCATCCTCGGGTGCGTACCCCGTCAGGGCGCGCGTCTCCTCAAGGTCCATCCGTAAATACCGGTTGTTTGACACGCCGTTGACCACGGCGAACGTCACCTCTGGCGCGCCGGTCAAGCACTTGTCGAAGAGGCGGCTCAAGTCGTGATACGTCACGCGCAAGGCCTGCAACTCGGGCGTGACCTCGAGGTTCACCGCCTCGCGCGCGGTGACGCCGCCAATGCGGATCGCGATCGCGGAGAAGCTTCCGCCTGACTGGGCGACGAACGCGGCGCAGACCGCCTCGCCCCATGCCTTCGACGCGCCGTAAACGTTGCCCGGGAAGGCCACGTCGGAGGCCCGTGCCTGGCGCGTCGACGGGTAGCCGTTGATCGCATTGACGGAACTGGCGAAGACGACGCGCTTGACCCCGGCGCCCACCGCCGCGTGAACGACGTTGTAGGTCGCCTTGATGTTGCGGTCGAGGAGGCTGGCGTAAAAGTCCGCCCGCGGGCTCGGGTCGGCGGCGAGGTGCAGGACGGTGTGCGCGCCCACGACGGCACGCTCGACATTCGCGAGGTCGGCCATGTCGGCGTCCGGTCCGGCGATGACCTCGTCGCCCGGCATCGCGCCGGGGGAATCTCGCACGTCAACGAGGCGGATCCGCCATGGCGATGACGCGGGCGCACCATCTTCCTGCCCGGCAAGCCACCGCCGGTAGAAGGTCGCGATGCGCCCGGCGCCGCCGGTGACGACGAGAAGCGGGGCGGGGTCAGTCTCGGGCATGGTTGGGTCTCCCTCGTCGTGGCGGTTGCAGGCGCGTGGTCACCCGGGCGCGACACCGAGGGGGGTATCGCACGGGGGGACGGGACGCGCCGGCGTTCCTTGGCGGTCAGTCGCGCGAAATGCCCGAGACGGTCCATGCGCGGTCCATCCAATGGTGGATGCGCTTCGCCCAGTCGAGGGCGTCGTAGCCCGGTCGCGACTGGCACTGGATGCTCGCCTCGAACCCGACGGCGCCGCGCCACCCGGAGGCGGCGAGAAGCGTCAGGTACCGGGGCAAGTCGAACGTGCCCTCCCCGGCGAGGAGGAACTGGTACTCGACCGGATGGCCGTCCGGCGCGACCGCCTGCCCGACCCCGTTGCCCTCGACGCGCCAGCCTTCCGGCTCCGGCTGGTCGAGGTAGCGGCTGTGCTGGTCCTTGATCTCGACCGACTTCGAGAGGGGCGCGAGGCGGGGCACGGTCGCCCCCATCGGCATGTTCACCACCTCGAAGTGGCTGACGTCGAAGTCAAGGGCGAGGTGGGGGGAGTTGACGGCCTTGACCAGCCACTCCGAGCGGTCGGGCGTGTCGATCGCGGCGCCCACATGCGGTTCGATGCAGATCGTCACCCCCCGCGTGGTGGCGTGGTCGACGAGGGTGCCGAGGCGGTCGAGAAGCTGCTGCCGGTGCGATTCGAACTGAGCCGGGTTGCCACCGCTCCCGCAGTTCAGGGCCGGCGCGGCCTCGTGCGGCAGGGCCAGCTCCACGCAGAGGTCGATCGAGGCGCGCAGGCGAGCCATCGCCGCCTCCACCCGGTCCGGATCGTCGCCGATGATCGGCTGGTTGCCGACGACGGACGCGAGTTCGAGGCCGTGCGTGACCATCAGTGACCGTATGCGGGCACGGTCGGCGGCGTCCCACCGGGTGAAGTCGCCGGCGTTTTCAACCCACTTGCCAGCGATCGGGTATCCGGGCACGACGCTGATCGCCAGGGACTGGAAGCCGATCCGAGCCAGTTCGGGAATGAAGGTGGCGTACGGGACCGTCGCCATGCTCCAGGTGTTGTAGCCGATCTTCACGCGCGCTCCCTCCGTCGTCGACCGGCGCCCGCCGGCGGCGTGCATCGTACCCGCGTCGGTGACCGCGCCCCGCGACCCCGCCACCGGTTCAAAACTTCCCGGCAGCGGGCCGTGCTACCGTCTCCCGAGGGACCTGCCGGTGGAATGCGTTGCCTGCCGTGCGCCGCTTCCCGACCCGTCACGCTTCTGCAACCGGTGCGGCGCCCGCCAACCGGACCCGGTCGTCGGCACGACCCGTACGCCGGTCGAGGCCGGCGTGGTCGCGTGCTCGCGCCACCCGGGTCGCGAGACGCTCCTGCGGTGCGGGAGGTGCCTCGACCCCTTCTGCCATGACTGCCTGACGCACAGTCCGGCGGGGTTGCGTTGCGACCGGTGCGGGGGCATCCGTCGCCCATGGATCCCCGCGCGATGGTCAAGCCGATTCCGTGGCCTGGGCACGATGGCGATCATCGTCCTGATCGTCCTGGCCCTGATGTTCGCGCGGTCGATGCCCCGAGGCGGGTCCCGCGGGTACGTCGCTCCGCCCGCGCCGGCCCCCGCCGTGAACACGCGGTAGGGCCTGCGGGGGACCAACCCGAGCCGGCGTCGCCCGTCCCTCGTCGGCGGGGCGCTCGCGCTACGGGATCGTCAGGACCGGGGGATATCCTCGTTGTCATGGCCCCTGAAAACGCCTCGACCCATCGCGCCCCGGTCGCCGGCGCGCACTGCGACGATGCGCCGGGCGACCACGACCACGACCACGAGGCCCACGGTCACGGCGGCGGTGGGCATGACGACCACGACCACGGGCCTGCCGAGCGGCACGAGACGATCCTCCTTGCCGTTGCGGCGGTCGCCATCGTCGTCGGACACGTCCTTGACCTCTGGGGCGCCGGGATTGGCGCGCCCGACTGGTCGGCCCGGGCCACGTTCGCCATCGCGATCCTTGCGACCCTGCCCCTGATCCTGCCGGAGGCATGGGAGGGCATCGTCCGTGAGCGCACGCTCGGGATCGGAGCCCTCGTCACCGTCGCGACCGCCGGGGCGGTGTTCCTCGGCGACTGGCCGGAAGGCGCGACCGTCGCATTCCTGTTCGTACTGGGCGAGGCGATCGAGGGGTACGCCTTCGCCAGCACCCGGAGGTCGGTGTCCTCGCTGCTCGACATCGCGCCCGCAACGGCGACCGTCATCGGCGATGACGGCGCGCCCCGGGAGGTGCCGGTCCGCGAGATCTCGCCCGGGATGCACGTGGCGGTGCGACCCGGCGAACGGATTCCCGTCGACGGCATCGTGCTCGCGGGGGCGTCGTCGATCAACCAGGCCGCGCTGACTGGCGAAAGCCTCCCGGTCGAGCGCGGCATCGGCGACGAGGTCCTCGCCGGGACGATGAACGTCGACGGCTACCTCGAGGTGTCGGTGACGCGCATCGCCGACGACACCGCGGTCGCGATGATCGTGCGCGTCGCCGGGTCCGCGCTGTCGGGCACGACCAGGAACCAGCGCCTCGTGCAACGGTTCGCTCGGTGGTACACGCCGACGGTCATCGCGCTGGCAATCGCCGTCGGCGTGGTGGCGCCGCTTGTCCTTGGCGAACCGGTGGCTGACTGGTTCGGGCGTGCGCTCATCCTGGTTCTGGTCGCCTGCCCGTGCGCCCTCCTCATGGCCGCGCCGGTCGCCATCGTCGCCGCCGTCGGCAATGCCTCCCGCCATGGCGTCGTCATCCGGACCGCCGCCGCCCTCGAGGCCGCGGGGACCGTCGACGCGGTCGCCTTCGACAAGACCGGGACGCTGACCCACGGCCTCCTCGAGGTGACGGAGGTGCTGCCGGTGCATGGGGACCGTGACGGCCTGCTGCGGATCGCGGCGGCGGTCGAGGCGCGGTCGGAACACCCGGTGGCCGCCGCGATCGTGCGCGCGGCATCGGCGCCGTTCGATGGGGCGGCCGTCGCACCGTTCGCCGGGGCGGCCATCGAGGAGTTCCGCGCCGTCGCCGGGTCCGGCGTCGTCGCGACCGTCAATGGCCTTGCGGTCGTGATCGGGCGTCCGGAATGGGTAGCCGGACAAGGGGTGGATCTCGACCCGGTCAGGGCGGACGTCGCGCGCCTCGAGGGTGCGGGGCACCGATGTGTCGTCGTCGCGTCTACCGATGATGCCGACGCCTCGCTTCAGGTCTGGGGAACCATCGGAGTCGCTGACCACGTCCGCGCCGAGGCCGCCGAGGCGGTCGCCGCGGTGCGCGGTGCAGGCAGACGCCACGTGCTCCTGGTGACGGGTGATGCGGAGCCGGCCGCGCACGCGATTGCCGCTGCCACGGGCATCGACGTGCGGGACGTGCGCGGGGCGCTGTCGCCGACGGGGAAGGTCGAGGCCGTCCGGGACCTGGCAGCGCGACCCGGCGTGCGCTCGGTGGCGATGGTCGGTGACGGCATCAACGACGCACCGGCCCTCGCCGTGGCTGGTGTCGGCATCGCGATGGGGCGAGGCAGCGCGGCGATCGCGCGGGACATGGCCGACCTGGTGATCGTCGCGGACGACCTGCGGCGTGTCGGATGGTTCCTCGACCTCGCATCGCAGACGCGCCGCGTGATCCGGGCGAATGTCGCGATGGCGATCGGTGTGAAGGCGATCGTCCTCGTCCTGGGGGCCGCCGGGCTCGCAAACCTGTGGCTGGCGATCGCCACCGACACCGGCGCGACGGTCCTGGTCGCGCTCAATGGCATCCGCCTGCTCGGCTGGGGGCGCGCCGGTCGCGCGCCATCCCTCGCGCGGGTCGCGCCCGTGCCCGCCTGACGCCCAGGAGGCGGCTCGTGCTCGACGCTCGTTCACCGCTCCTGCCCGCCGCCTCGGCAGTCCTCTGCGCGGTCTTCGCAGTCGTCCTTGGCAGCCAGTGGTGGGGCCGACGTCGCCCCCACCAGCTGGCGTGGGCGATCGGCATGGCGTGGTACGGCCTCGCCGCGGGCGCGGACGCCGTCGGACAGGTCTGGGGTTGGACCGACGGGACCTACCGGACGTGGTACCTGTCGGGCGCGCTGATGGCGGCGGCGTGGCTTGGCCTCGGCGAGGTCTACCTCCTGCGCGCGACCGGGCACGGCGAGGTTGCCGCCGCGGGCATCTTCCTCGGAAGCGTGCCCGCGGTCGTCCGGGCCGGGCGCCTCCTCGCTGCCGGTGAAGCGACCGGCATGCAATCCGCCCTCGTCGTCGCCGCCATCGGCATCGGCGTCGCGATCTCCCTGGCCTTCATCACGTGGGAGTGGCCCGCGATCTCCGGCCACGCGACCGCGGCGGCACTCGTGGCATCGACGGCGTTCGTAGCCTGGAAGGTTTGGGTAGCACCCCTCGACCTGTCGGGAATGCTGGACCCGGTCACCGGCGTCCCCCACGGCGCCGCGATGCCGGATGCCGTGCGCATCCTCTCCCCGATCTTCAATATCGGGGGGGCGCTCATGCTCGTGTTCGGCGCCGTCCATTCGGCACGCGCGTACCTGCGGGAACGTCGCGACGTGGAGCGGTTCGCAAGCAACGTGCTGATCGCGCTCGGGGCGATTGCACCGACCATCGCCGGGGTGCTCAACCGCTGGGGGATCACCACCGGCTTCTATGCCGGGGAGTTCCTTGGCGTGCTGTTGATCTTCGCCGGCTTCCTGGCAAGTCGCGAGTCGATCGCGCGCCATGGACGGCCGATCTTTGCGGTCCTAGCCGGTCGCTGGTCGCCATGACGAAAAACGCCCCGACCGGATGGCCGGGGCGCCTACGAACGCTTGGTTGCGGGGGCAGGATTTGAACCTGCGACCTTCAGGTTATGAGCCTGACGAGCTGCCACTGCTCCACCCCGCGTCGGTGAACCAACCATAGCACGCCGGACAACTGCGCGTCCAGTCCTGAACCGCAAGGAAGCGGGACGGATGTCCGGCGTGCCACCATTGCGCGATGGTCACGCTTCCGTACTCGTGGCAGGAGTGCCGCCTCTGTGGCGGCGCCTACCTGCTTTGGGCAGACCCCGCGGCCCACCTGGACTCCGACGAGACCGGCATCGGCGAACGCTGGACCGAGTGGGTCCACCTGGACGGGCGCCAGTACGACCAGGACGACAGTGCCGCTTGCAACACGTGCGACGCCCTGGACCTCGAGTCGATGGCGTCGCCGCAGCGACGATGGGGGCTCTCGTTGCCCGGGGCGACGTTGGCGGTCATGCGCCGGAAGGGCCTTCCCATCCCCGCGGCGCCGATCCGTGCGGGGCATGCGCCCGTGCTCTTCGGGACCGCCCCCGCGGCAACGCTGGCGGGACCGGGCGCCGACGCTCGACCGGTCCCGGCGATGCCGTTCCTTGCGCCGGCTCCAGTTCAGGATCCGGCGTTCCCCTCGCCAGTCGCCGCGCCCGCACCGACGCCGGAATCCTTGCCCGGCGACAGGCGCCGGTCGCGCGGGCCGTCGTCGTCCCGCGCCATCCCGTTCCTCGCCTCGCTTACGCGCTCGATCTCGGCCGCGCCTCGCGTGACGGTCGAGACCTACGCGCCGCGCGACCCGCTCGAACTCCGCGACCCGCTCGTGTGGCTCGTGACGGGGATCGCCGCCGTCACCCTCGTGGCCGTTGTCGTCGGCTGGTTCACGAGTCCCGGCAACGTCCCGCAGTAGCCACGGCCCGCCGCGACGCGGCTAGCGCAGACCGAGGATGGTCGCGATGTTCGCCCTTGCCGGATCGATGACGGGGCGCAAGTGGCCCGTCCGGCTCGTCATCAGCGTCGTCAGGCCCGGCCCATGGCCGGCGATCATGCAGTCCGAGTGCGCGACAACCCCGACGACCATCGCCCCGCGCCGGTAGCCCCGGCCGAACGAGTGGTCCTGGTCACGAACCGCGACGAGGTCGCCGAGGCGCAGGTTCGTCAGGCCATGCGCCTCGAGGGCCTCGCGGTCGTGGGTCTGGATGTCGTAGTCGCCGCGTTCCGGGCTTGACCCGACGCCGGACCCCATCAGTTCCGGGGGGACGATCCCGGCGACCGGAACTTCGAGCGTGCCATCGGCCGACACCTCAGCGGGCAACGCCTTGAGCAACTGGACCGAGGTGTTCAGGAGCTTGACGTTGGGTGCGTCATGGAGGGCGAGCCCGCGACCGAAAGCGCGGACCTGTATGCGATCGCCGATTGCCAGCTTCTCGAGGACGTCGGGCGGGAAGTCGACCATCATGTGCTCGGCGCCGCCGTGCTTGCCGGTCACCGTTCCGACCGAACCCTTGCCGTCGCCACTCACGACGTGCGCCTCGTTGCCGATGCACCCGAGGGTGGCGAGGGCGCTGTTCTCGTCGGCGTCCTTGTTGCGGATCGTCACGCCCGGCTCGACATGGTCGCAGGCCCATCCGAGGGCGCGGTCGCCGACCCGCACGTTGTAGGTGATCCCGCCGGGACCCGGCAGGGTCACCGCCCGCCCGTCGTGCGTGACGAGGTAGGGCGAGAAGGGGCGCCGGGGCGAGGCGATCTCGCCGATGACGGAGACCCGGACGATGTCGTCGTAGTTGGCGTGAAGCATCTAGATGGCTCCTGCGCGGACGCGTTGCGCGGCGCGTGACCGCAAGGGGCAGCGTAGCGCCGCCGGGGTTCGCCCGCAGGTACCATGCGGGGAGCGCCGTTGGCGTGGTCGGCCTCCCTGAGGGGGCGCCGGGCGACGGCACGGGGTGCAGGAAAGTCCCGCGTTGGCGCGCCCTTGGTCCGTGACCCGAATGACGGGACTCGCGGGCCGGACGCGCTTCAGGTCGACACCACGGTGTCGGAAGGGTGAGCGGAACGGATGGACGACTTCGAGTACGTGCGCCCCGGGTCCGTCGGCGAGGCCGTGGCGCTCCTGGCGGAGAAGCCCGGGCGCGCGCGCGCGATGGCCGGTGGCACCGACCTTCTTGTCCAGTTGAAGGTGGGGCGCCGCACGCTTGACCGCGTCGTGGACGTAAAGGGCATCGCCGAACTCAACGAGATCCACGTCGGGAGTGACGGGGGCATCACGATCGGCGCCGCCGTGCCGTGCCACCGCGTGTACGACCACCCGGCGATCGTGGCCGGGTTCCCCGGGATCGTCGACTCGGCGAGCATCGTCGGGGGCATCGCGATCCAGGGGCGCGCCACCCTTGGTGGCAACCTCTGCAACGGCGCGCCGTCGGGCGACTCGATCCCCTCGCTGGCCGTCGTCGGGGCGGTCGCGGTGATCGCTGGGCCTTCGGGTCGGCGCGAGTTCCCGGTATCCGAGTTCTGCACGGGGCCGGGCCAGACGGTCCTAGGCGCGGACGAGCTCCTCGTCGCGATCCGCCTTCCGGCACCGCCTCCCCGGAGCTTCGGCCACTACCTTCGCTTCATCCCCCGCAACGAGATGGACATCGCCGTCGCCGGCGCAGGCGCGTGGGTTGCCCTCGACGAGGCCGGGGTGGTCACCGCGGCGCGCGTCGTCCTCGCTTCGGTCGCGCCCACGCCGATCGAGGTGCCGGACGCGGCGACGGCGATCATTGGCACGCGCGGCGAGGCCACCGCCCTCGAGGCCGCGAGCGAGGCGGCGAAGGCCGCGGCGCGCCCGATCACCGACATGCGGGGCACGCAGGCGCAGCGACGCCACCTGTCAGGCGTGCTCACGAAGCGCGCCCTCGCCGGCGCGATTGCCCGGGCACGGGGCGAACACGTTCCCGGGGCCCACGAAGCCCACCGCGTGCACGCAAGCGCCACCCACTGACCGCATCACCCGTCTCCCCGACGCAGGCGCATCGCCGCGGCGGGGAACACACCACCAACTGAGGGAGGCAACCACGATGGTTGCGGTGGATGCCAGGACGGCGACGAAGGTCGTCGTTCAGGCCACGATCAATGGCGAGCCGGTGCAGTTCCTCGCGGAGCCGCGCCAGACCCTGCTCGAGTGCCTGCGCGACGTGCTGAGCCTGACTGGGACGAAGGAAGGGTGCGCCGACGGCAACTGCGGCGCGTGCAACGTCGTCATGGACGGGCGGCTGGTCAACTCCTGCCTCGTCCTCGGCGTCGAGGCCGCCGGGGCAAGCATCACGACCATCGAGGGGATTGCCCCGGTGGGAGGCCTGCACCCGCTGCAGACGGCCTTCCTCGAGCAGGCCGCCTTGCAGTGCGGCATCTGCACGCCGGGCTTCATCGTCTCCGCCTCGGAGCTGCTCAAGCGCAACGCGCGACCGACCGAGGACGAGATCCGCTTCTGGCTTGCTGGCAACCTGTGCCGCTGCACGGGCTACGACAAGATCGTCCGCGCCGTCTTGCAGGCGGCGGAGATGATCCACCCGGCCGCCTGACGGGCCGTGACGCGCCGACCGCCAACCCGGCAGGTGCCTCCCATCTGCCGCAAGCGCCCCGCGAAGGATTGGGAGCGACATGACGACGACCGCAGACCGCCCCGCCACCAGTAGCCCGACGCGCGTCATCTCGATCAATGACGGCGCGAACATCATCGTCTCGCATGGAGACTACGCCGTCATCGGGACGCGCCCGGTGCGCCACGACGGCGTGGACAAGGTCACGGGGCGCGCCGTGTATGGCGGCGACACGCGCCTCAACGGCCTCCTCTTCGGCAAGGTGCTCCGTAGCCCGCATGTCCATGCGCGCATCGTGAGCATCGACACGTCGAAGGCCCGCGCGGTGCCCGGCGTGCACGCCATCGTGACGAACGCCGACCTGCCCACGGCCGAGGACCGCGAGGTCAACCTCGGCGAGGGCGGGGGCAACCTCAAGTACATGAGCGACAACGTCCTCGCGAGCGACCTGGTCCTCTACAAGGGGCATGCCATCGCCGCCGTGGCCGCGATCAACGTGCACGTGGCGGAAGCCGCCTGCGCGCTGATCGAGGTCGAGTACGAGGTCCTCCCCGCGGTCCACGAGATCAAGGCCGCGATCGCGGAGGGGGCGCCGCTGGTCCACCCGTCGCTCACCACGAAGTCGCTCGGCAAGGACACCGGCGTCCACTCCAACATCACGAACCACGCGCGCCTGCAGATCGGTGACCCCGACGCCGCGTTTGCCCGTGCCGACGTCATCGCCGAGGGCGAGTTCACGACGACGATGGTCCATCAGGGATACATCGAGCCGACCAACGCCACCGCCATGTGGTATGCGGACGGCAAGGTCACGATCTGGACGTCGACCCAGGGATCGTTCGCGGCGCGGGACAGCACCGCGCAGATCCTCGGCCTGCCGGTCTCCCGCGTGAAGGCCGTCCCGCAGGAGATTGGCGGGGGCTTCGGGGGCAAGATCAACGTCTACCTCGAGCCGGTCGCGGCCCTCCTCTCGCGCGCGAGCGGACGGCCCGTCAAGCTCATCATGACCCGGGCCGAGGTCTTCCAGGCCACCGGCCCCGCGCCAGGGTCGTACAGCAAGGTCAAGTTCGGCGCGACGAAGGACGGTCGCCTCGTCGCGGCCTCCGCCGAGATTTACATGGAATCGGGCGCGTACCCGGGATCAGACACCGGCGCGGCGATGCGTTGTCTGTACTCTCCGTACAAGATCGACGACATGCGCGTCGACGGCTACGACGTCCTGACGAACCGGCCGAAGACCGCGCCGTACCGCGCGCCCGGCGCGCCACAGGCGGCGTTCGCCTCGGAACAGGTGATCGACGACCTCGCCCGGAAGCTCGGGATGGACCCGGTCGAGTTCCGCTTGCTGAACGCCGCGCACGAAGGCACGCGCCTCGTGAATGGCCCCCTCCACAAGAAGGTGGGCGGCATCGAGGTCCTCGAGCAGACGAAGGCGCACGCGCACTACCAGTCGGACCTTGGCACGCCGTCCCCCGGCACCAAGCGCGGGCGGGGCGTCGCGATCGGCTACTGGTTCAACATCGGCCTCCCCTCGAGCGTCGCCATCAGCGTGAACGCTGACGGTTCGGTGACCCTGGTCGAAGGTTCGACCGACATCGGCGGTAGCCGGGCGTCGATCGCGATGCAGGCGGCCGAGATCCTTGGCGTCCGCGCCGAGGACGTCCGCCCGAGCGTCGTCGATACCGACTCCATCGGCTACACGGGCGTGACCGGCGGTAGCCGCACGACCTACGCGACCGGTCTCGCCGCGATCGAGGCGGCGCGCCACGTCATCGCCCAGATGACGGCCCGCGTGGCGAAGGTCTGGTCGGTCTCGCCCGATGAGGTGTCGCACGACCACGGCGCCTTCCGCGCCGGAACGCGGTCGATGTCCTTCAAGGACGCCGCCGGCCACCTCGACGAGACGGGCGGACCGATCACGGGGACCGCAAGCCTCGACCCGCAAGGGCACGGGGGCGCGTTCGCCACCGTCACCTGCGACGTCGAAATCGACGTGGAGACCGGCAAGACGCAAGTCCTGAAGTGGACGATCGTCCAGGACGCTGGCAAGGCGATCCACCCGAGCTACGTCGAGGGGCAGTTCCAGGGCGCCAGCGCGCAGGGGATCGGGTGGGCGTTGTCCGAGGAGTACTTCATGAACTCCAAGGGCGAGATGACCAACACGTCCCTCCTCGACTACCGCCTACCGACGGCCTTCGACGTGCCGATGATCAACACCGTCATCGTCGAGGTGCCGAACCCCGGCCACCCGTTCGGCGTGCGGGGGGTCGGCGAGGCGTCGATCGTCCCGCCGATGGCCGCGGTGGCGAACGCGATCCGTGACGCGATCGGCGTCCGGATGCATGCATTGCCGATGAACCCGGGCGCGATCCTCCACGCTCTCGGCACCATCTAGTCGGGCCTGTCGGGACCCGCACCCCACTCCCGCGCAAGCGGTGGAGGGGTGCGGGATGCCCGCGCCCCGTGCAACTCCCATGGCCACCGTCTTCATTCCGCCCGCGTTGCGGGACCTCACGAGCGGCGCCACGACCGTCTTGATCGACGCGCCGACAGTTCGCGCCCTCGTGGAGGAACTCGACCGGAAGTATCCCGGCGTGCGCGACCGCTTGTGCGAGGGGGCGTACTTCCGTCCCGGCCAGACCGTTGCCGTCGATGACGTCGCGTTCACTAACCGGGTCGCCATGTACCAGGAGGTCGGGCCCGACTCCGAGGTGCATTTCATCGCGGCGATCGCTGGTGGGGCGGCCGGCGCCTCCCGTCACTGACTGACCAGTTCCCCACTTTCGCCACGGAGGCGCCCCCCAGATGGAGTACCGCATCCTCGGCGCCTCGGGCGTCCGCGTCTCGGTGTTGAGCCTCGGGACGGCGTTCTTCGGCATCCGGCCGGGATGGCGCGATGTCCCCGGGATCGTCGGTCGTGCCCTCGATGCCGGCGTCAACTTCATCGATACCGCGAACTCGTACGGCAACCAGGCACGTTTCGACCGGCCGGGCGTGCCAGGCGTGCCGGGATGGCGCGAACGGGCGTCGTCCGAGGAGCTGGTCGGGCGCGCGATCCGCGGACGTCGTGATCGCGTCGTCATCGCGACGAAGGTGCAAGAACGCGTTGGCGATGGCCCGAACGACGGCGGCCCCGATGGTGGGGGACTGACCAGGAGGCATGTCGTCGAGCAGTGCGAGCGATCGCTGCGTCGCCTCGGCACGGACTGGATCGACGTGTACTACGCCCACCACGTCGATCCGACGACGCCCATCGAGCAGTCGTTGCGTGCATTCGACGACCTGGTGCGCGCGGGCAAGGTCCGCTACGTCGGCCTTTCCAATTTCTCCGGATGGGAACTCGCCCGCGCGCACGGCATCTGCGAGCGCCGTGGTTGGTCCGTCCCGGTCGCGATGGAGATGGCATATAGCCTAGCGAAGCGGGGGGTCGAGGCGGAGGTCGTCCCGGCGTGCCGCGCCCATGACGTCGGTCTAACTTGCTACTCGCCGCTCGAGGCGGGCCTCCTGACCGGTGAGGTCTCGACGTCCCGTCCGGCTGGCGACCCGGCGCGCGTGCGCCGGAACGGGCAGGCGTTCTCGCCCGCGCAGGTCAACCTTGCGATGCGGCTCGAAGCGCTTTCGGCGTCATGGGGCACCCCCTCGGCCACGCTTGCGCTGTCCTGGCTTGCGGGTCGCCCGGGCGTCACGAGCGTGATCCTTGGCCCGGAGACGGTCGCTGATCTCGAGGCGGGGATCACAGGTGTGGCCCATGCCCTGGACGAGGGACAACGCGCCATCCTTGACGACCTTCGCGTCGAGTAGCGCGCGCCATGCCCGGCGCGCGCGATGCTAGGAGCCTGTCCGATCATCGCAGGGACGTGGCAGGACGTCCGTCCGGGTCCCGGGTGCGTGCGCCTCGGGGCCCACGACTCGCGCCGCAAAACGGGGCTGGTCGCCGACCATTCCCACCGACCGACGAAATGTCGGACAGGCGCCTAGTCCGGGTCCGGGATCGTGGCGATTGCCGCCGTGCACGCGAACGCCGCGCCGGCACCCACCGCGAAGATCGTCGTCAGCGGTGCGAACTCGGCGATCCAACCAAGCCCGAGACTGCCGATCGGGTTCGTGCCGGCATTCAGGACGACCCACAAGCCCATGACCCGGCCAACGAGGGCATCGGGAACGCGGAGTTGGAGGACCGTGTTGGCGTTCGTGAGGAACCCGACCGTTCCGAGGCCGATCCCTGCGAGCGCCAGCCAAGCAAGCCACGGCGAGGCGGCTAGCGTCGGTGTCGCGAAGGCGACGGCGAGCGACGCGCCCCCCGTGATGGCACTGAATCCCGCCATCGCCCCCCTCGGGTGCGCCCCTGTCAGCGGCATGCCGGTGATGATCGCGCCGGCGACGGCCCCCACCCCGGCCGCCGTCAGGAGGTTGCCGAGGCCATCCGGCCCGAGGCCGAGCGTGTCGTGCGCCAATGCAGGCAGGAAGGTTGCGTACGGCATCACCACCAGCCCGAAGAGCGTCGTCACGGCAAGCAGGCGGAACATGAACGGGTCGCCGCGGACGTGGGACACGCCCTCCCCAAGGCTGGTCACCCACGGCGTGACTGCGCTGGCGCGCGTCGGCCGGGGGCGACGGACCGCGATGGTCGCGCCCAGGACCGCCACGCTGGACGCCGCGGTGACGACCAGGCATGCGCCCGGTCCGGATGATGCGAGGATGGCACCCCCGATGGCCGGCCCCAGCACGCGACTTAGGTTGAAGCGGGTCGCGTTGAAGGCGATCGCCTCCCGCAGGCGGTCGACGGGCACGAGTTCCTTGATGAACGGCTGCCACGCCGTCCAGACGATCACGTTGGCAAGGCCGAGGACGAGCGACAGGCCAACGATGAGGTGGACCGAGGCGTGGCCGGTCATCGTCACGGCGGCGAGGACGGCGAGCACGATGGCGGTTACCGACAGGCCGCAAATCAGGAGCAGCCGACGGTCAAGGCGGTCGGCGAGGACGCCGCCGACCATCCCCAAGAAGAACAGCGGGGCCATCTGCGCGAAGTTGGTCAGGCCGAGGATGAAGGGCGACCCGGTCAGGTCAAAGACGAGCCAACCGATCGCGACCGCCTGGACCCACCCCCCGAGCGCGGAAAGAAAGCTCCCGCCCATGAACAGGGCGTAGTTGCGGTTGATGAGGAGCCGGGTGACGGCGCGCATGCCGGGAACTGGCCCTGACCGCCGCACGTTTTCGGTCGATGCTGGTTCCGTGGCGGCCATGGCGTTCCTGCCCCCGCGCCCGGTCCGCACGCGAAGGTGCCCCGATGCGCCCGGTCTGCACGCGATGGTGCCGGTCCCGATGGTACGCCGCCCCGCGATGGGCTGGCGCGTGGCGCGGACCCGTCAGGCCTCGCGCGAATCTTGCGCGGCGCGCCACGCCTCGTAGGCGGCACGGACGCGCGGCCCTGGCGGGTAGGCCTCGGGGAGCGTCTCCCCGTTCTCGACAGCCTGGCGCAGGAAGCCTTCAAGCCGTTCCTGCTCGAATGCCTCGTCGGCCACGCGCGCCGCGAGGGCGGCCGGGATGACGATCACGCCGTCCTCGTCGCCAAGGATGGCGTCACCGGGAAAGACCGTCACGCCCCCGCACTGGATCGGTGCGTCGTACTCGAAGGGAAGGAGGGCGCTCGTGTTCGCTCCCGGGTGGACGGCGCGGGTGAAGACGGCGAGGCCCATGCGACGGATGAACGGGGCATCGCGCACGCACCCGTCGGTGACGATCCCCGCGACGCCGCGCGCCTTGAGCCGGGTCGCGAGGATGTCGCCGAGGCCTCCGGCGGTGACGTTGCCGCCCGCGTCGATGACAACCACGTCGCCGGGACCGACCGCCTCGAAGAGGGCGCGCTGGGGGTTCGCGGCGCCCGGCGCGCGAAGGTGCGAGAGGAGGTCCTCGCGCACCGGCAAGTACCGGAGCGTCCGGGCGCGCCCGACTAGCGGGAGGGTTCCGGGATCGGAGAGGGGTGTCACGCCGACGAACACCGGGCGCGTGATACCCGCCCGGACAAGGACCGACCACGCCGCCGCCGTGCCGATCCCGGCCAATCGCGCCAAGGTCGCGTCATCGACGTGGCCGAAGCCTGGCGAAAACGTCGCCTGCCCGGTGCCGGGGCGCGTTCCCGTCATGCCGACGCGGTCGCGGGCGTTCGGCCCCCCTCGCCCCCATCTGCATCGTCTACTGTCGAAACGTCGCCGTCCGTCCCGCCGTCGTCACCGAAGAGCGACTTGAGCATCGTGCGCCCGATCACGCTGGTCAGGATGCCAAACAAGGCGAGCCCGACGATCATCGTGGAGCC
>CAMBEO010000005.1 GCA_945865725.1 Thermoflexus hugenholtzii JAD2
CACGGCATGGTCGGCCATGCGGACATGGCGCGCGCCGCGATCGGCGTCCGAGTAGACCGCGACGGCCTCGGCGCCAAGCTCGTGAATGGCACGAATGACTCGGACGGCAATCTCGCCGCGGTTCGCGACCAGGACGCGACGGAACATCATCCGGGCCCTTCCATCTGCTGGGGCGGTGCTTCCCTCTCCCGCCGCAGCGGGGGAGGGATTGAGGGTGGGGGCCGTCCTGCCTCCCTCTCCCGCCGCCGCGCGGGGCGCTTGCGGCCAATGGAAGGGGGCGTCCTTCTCCCCGCGCCCGGGGAACCCGGTGGTACCGCCATCGCCGCCAGGGCTACAAGGGGATGTTCCCGTGCTTTCGCGCCGGGTTGGTCACGCGCTTGCTCCTCAAGATCCCGAGCCCGGCGATGAGCTTGCGTCGGGTCTCGTGCGGCTCGATCACGTCGTCAACGTAGCCACGCGCCGCCGCGGCGTACGGGTTGGCGAACCGGTCGCGGTACTCGGCGACGAGCCGCGCGCGTTCCGCCACCACGTCGGCAGATGCGGCCAGCTGGTCGCGAAAGATCAGCGGGACCGCCCCCTCGGCACCCATCACGGCGATCTCGGCCCAGGGCCACGCGAAGTTCAGGTCGCCCCTGATGTGCTTCGACGACATCACGTCGTACGCGCCGCCGTACGCCTTGCGGGTGATGACGGTCAACTTGGGGACGGTGGCCTCGCAGTACGCGTACAGGAGCTTCGCCCCGTGGCGGATGATCCCGCCGTGCTCCTGGGTGACGCCGGGAAGGAACCCGGGGACGTCGACGAAGGTGATGATCGGTAGGTTGAAGCAGTCGCAGAACCGGACGAAGCGCGCGGCCTTGACGCTCGCGTCGATGTCGAGAACGCCAGCGAGGGCGGCCGGCTGCTGCGCGACGACGCCGACGGGGCGCCCGCCGAGGCGTCCGAAGGCGGTAATGATGTTCGGCGCGAAGAGCGGTTGCACCTCGAGGATCGATCGCCGGTCGAGGACGTGCCCGAGGACGGCCTTCATGTCGTAGGGCACGTTCGGGTCGCGCGGGACGATCGTGTCCAGTGCCGGGTCGGCGCGCGAGGCCGGGTCGTCGCACGGGACCACGGGTGGGTCGTCGAGGTGGTTGGAGGGGAGGTAGGCCAGGACCTCGCGGACGAGGGCAAGGCACTCCGGCTCGGAAGCGGTGATGAAGTGCGCGACGCCGCTGGTCGTGGCGTGAACCCCCGCACCGCCGAGGCCGTCCGCATCGACCGTCTCGTGGGTGACCGCCTTCACGACGTTCGGGCCGGTGACGAACATGTACGAGGTGCGGTCGACCATGGCCACGAGGTCGGTCATCGCGGGGGAGTAAACGGCGCCGCCAGCGCATGGCCCGAGGATGGCGGAGATCTGCGGGACGACGCCCGAGGCCATCACGTTTCGCAAGAAGATCTCGGCATACCCGCCGAGGGCGGCGACCCCGCCCTGGATGCGCGCGCCCCCGGAGTCGTTGAGGCCGATGATCGGCGCACCGCCTTGCACGGCGAGGTCCATCACCCTGCAGACCTTCTCCGCGAACGCTTCCGAGAGGGACCCGCCAAGGACGGTGAAGTCCTGGGAGAAGGCGAAGACGGTGCGACCGTCGATCCGCCCCCATCCGGTGACGACGCCGTCGCCGAGGATGGGCTCGTGCTCGAAGCCGGATTCGCTGGATCGATGGGTGACCAGCATGCCGGTCTCCTCGAAGGAGCCGGGGTCGAGGAGGAGGTCAAGGCGCTCGCGCGCGGTGAGCTTGCCGCGGGCGTGTTGCTGGGCGATCCGTGCCGTGCCGCCGCCGAGTCGGGCGCGGGCTTTCATCGCGCGCAACTCGGCGACACGCGGGTCGATGACCGGCGTCTCGTCTTCGCCATTCGTCTCAGGCACGATGCGGCAGCATAGCACCCGGTTCCGGGCATGCCCTGTTGGGCCGTCCGGAGGCAGCGTGGGGTGGCTGCGTCCTTGGAATGCGGCGCGGTTGTCCGGGTGGCGCAACACGGCCAGCGGGACGCCGACGCTCTCGGTAGGGCCCTTGTCCATCCTCTTGCCGCAAGCGCTCCGGGCTGGGGCAGGAGGCACTGTCCCGAGGTACCCCCACCATCGTCATCCGCGTACGCGGTCCCACTCCCGCCGCAGCGGGAGAGGGAACCACCACGCCTCCCACGCCCGTGCCGCGGTGGCGAAGGTGGGGCCGGCAGGACCATGCATGCGGCACGGCAGGGTGATCGGGGATGATCGGGGCGATGGCCACGCGTGCAATGCGCCGGACCCCGGGTGACGGGCCGTCCTGCGCCGCGCGGCGGGCCGTCGTCGCCATCTTGCTCGCGTTCGTCGCGATCGCGGCGACGGTCGGCCCATCGTTCGCCCAAGGGGTGCCAGCGACCCGGTTCGACGGATGGGAGGACTGGGAGACCCTCAACGGCGCCTTTTTCACCCAAGGGGTGGCAGGCGACGACCCGACGCAGGGCTTCGCCGTGACCGACGAGGGCGGGAAGGCGTTCTGGCGCGATTACACCGCACTTGGCGGTCGCCGATCGCTTGGCGCTCCGATCTCCCGGCGGTTCGAGGCCGATGGCTTCGTGGTGCAGGTGATGCAGCGCGCGGTGATGCAGTGGCACCCCGAGATCGGCGGGGCGGTCCTGGCGAACGTGTTCGACGACCTCTCGGCGGCGGGACGCAACGAGTGGTTGCGTACGACGCGCGGAATCCCGCCACCGCTGGAGCTGCCCGAGGACGAGGGTGCGACGGCGCAGGACCTTTGGCAACGCCGCTTGCGGTGGCTGGACGGTTACCCGGCGCTACGCGCCGCCTACTTGAACGACGCGGACCCCCTCGAGGCGAGCGGCCTGCCGATGGCGCCCGTCTTCGACAACGGGCAAGCCCTCGTCCTGCGCACGCAGCGGCGGGTGTTCATGCAGTGGAAGGTGACGGCCCGGTTCGTCAGGGCCGGGCAAGTCTCGCTGGTGAACGGCGGCGAGGTCGCCCGCCAGGCCGGCATCTACCCGGAAGAGGCGTTCGCTCCAGACGATGCCGCTCGTCACGTCGCGGTGCCGCTGCGTCACGGACCGAGCGCGACCGAGGCGACGGTAGACGCATGGCGCGCGGCGTTCGACCGCGTACGCCCGTCGATCGTCGAGGTCACCGATGGCAAGTCCGGTCGGGGCACGGGCGTCGTGCTCGGGGTCGATGCCTTGGGCGCGATCATCGTGACAAACAACCACGTCGTCGAGGCGGTCGATCGCGGGCGGCTCGTCGGTCGGCTTGCCGACGGGCGCGAGGCGCCTGCGGTCGTGGTAGGCAGGGATGATTGGACCGATATCGCCGTCGTGCGCCTGCCAGGGGTGTTTGACGTGCCGGCCCTGACCCGTGGGGCGCCGGTCGCACCGGGCGTGACCGTCATGGCCGTCGGGTTCGGCGCGCTCTTCCCCTCGATGCCCTCGGCGAAAGTGGGCACGGTGCGCGGCCTTGGCGGTGCGATCCAGACGTTGCGCGACTACCCGCTATCTGGCCTCATCGAACACGACGTCCTGCTGTCGCCCGGCGACTCGGGCGGACCACTCGTAACCATGGAGGGGGAGGTCGTCGGCATCGACTGCGCGATCAAGGTGACGCGCGTCCCGAGGCGCGGGCAGGAGATGACGGGGTACTCGATCCCGATCGGGCAGGCGTGGGGGATCGCATCGCAGTTGCAGCAGGCGGGCCGCTTGGACCGGCCCGCGCTTGGCGTGGAAATCATCGACCTCGACCCGTTCACCGCGATCTCGCTGGGGTTGCCGGTCGCGAACGGCGCCCTCGCGCGCGGCGTCCCCGAGGGGGGGCCAGCGGCGATTGCCGGGATCGTGCCCGGGATGGCGATCGTCGGGTTTGATCGAAAGGCGGTCGCGTCGGTGACCGACCTCCGGCGCCTGATGGTCACGAAGGTGATCGGCGACGTGGTGCAAGTCACGGTCGTCATGCGTGGGGGTGCCCGGCAAACCGTGGCCGTGACGTTGGCGGAGCGATCCGGCACTTGACCGTTTTATCGGAGCACTTGCGGTGGGACACTCATCGGAGGGCGGTGGGACCCGCGGGTTACCATGAGGAAAAGGACGCCCAGATGACGATCACGACCCTCCTGCAGGGCGCCGGCGAACAGAAGCGCGGGCGCCGTGCAGGCCTTGCCTTGCTTGGCGGGATCTCGCTCGCCGCATGCGACGCCTCCAGCATGGGTACCGGGAACGCCACGCCAGTCCCGTTCCCGTCGCCGGTCGCGACGACCCGGGTGGCAACGATCGAGCTTGACAAGGGCGGGACCATCCAGATCGCCCTCTTCGGCAGCGACGCGAGCCAGACGGTGAAGAACTTCGAGACCAAGGCGACCCAGGGCTTCTACAACGGATTGAAGTTCCACCGCGTTGAAGACTGGGTCGTGCAGGGCGGGGATCCGAGCGGCAACGGCACCGGTGGGGGCCAGATGCCGAGCGAGTACAACAAGCGCGAGTTCAAGGTTGGTTCGGTCGGGATCGCGCGCGGCCAGGACCCGCGCATCAACAACGACGCGCAGTTCTTCATCGTCAAGAGGGACTCGCCCCACTTGAACGGCAACTACACGAACTTTGGGCAGGTCACGTCCGGCCTCGAGCTAGTCGTCAAGATCGCGATCGGCGACAAGATCAAGAAGATCAGCGTGGCGTGAGGCGCGCGGCGCCGGGCCGACGAAGATGACGATCGACGCGCCACGCACGACCGCCGGGGGCTTGCCCCTCGAGCCGTGGTACGTCGGCCCGGACGAGTCGGGCGAACGCCCCGGCGAGTACCCGTTCACGCGTGGCGTGCATCCCACGATGTATCGCGGCCGGACCTGGACGATGCGCCAATACGCCGGCTACGCGACCGCCGAGGAGTCGAACCGGCGCTACCGGTTCCTCCTGGACGGCGGACAGACTGGCCTGTCGGTCGCCTTCGACCTGCCCACGCAACTGGGGCTTGACCCCGACGACCCACTCGCCGAGGGTGAGGTGGGGCGCGTGGGGGTGAGCATCGCGAGTGTCGAGGACATGGCCGCCCTCTTCGAGGGCATCCCGATCGACCGCGTCTCGGTGTCGATGACGATCAACGCGACGGCAGCGATCCTCCTTGCGTACCACGTGGCGGTCGCGATCGAACGCGGGATCGATCCGGGCTTGCTGTCCGGGACGATCCAGAACGACATCTTGAAGGAGTACGTGGCGCGAGGCACCCAGGCCTATCCGCCGCGGCCAAGCCTCGGGCTTGTCACGGGCACGATCGCGTACGCGGCGCGCCACCTGCCCCGGTGGAACCCGATCAGCATTTCCGGCTACCACCTGCGCGAGGCGGGTGCGACGGCGGTGCAGGAGGTGGCGTTCACGCTCGCGAACGGCCTCGAGTACGCCCGTGCGGCCGTGGCGGCCGGCCTGGTGATCGACGACTTCGCGCCCCGCCTGAGCTTCTTTTTCGCGTGCCACAACGACTTTTTCGAGGAAATCGCGAAGTTTCGCGCGGCGCGCCGCCTTTGGGCGGGCCTGATGCGTGATCGCCTCGGGGCGACGCGACCGGAATCGTGGAAGTTGCGGTTCCACACGCAGACGGCCGGGAGCGCCCTGGCGGCACAGGAGGCGCCGAACAACGTCGTGCGCGTCGCGATCCAGGCGATGGCGGCCGTCCTCGGGGGCACCCAAAGCTTGCACTGCAATGCCATGGATGAGGCCCTTGCCCTGCCCACGGAGGCGACCGCGCGCCTCGCCCTGCGCACGCAACAGGTGATCGCCTACGAGAGCGGGGTCACCGGTGTCGCGGACCCGCTCGGCGGGTCGTGGTTCGTCGAGAAGTTGACGGACGACCTGGCCGGGGCGGCGGCGCGCCTGATCGACGAGGTCGAGCGGGTCGGCGGTGCGTTGCGCGCGGTTGAGACGGGCTATTACGCGCGCCAGATCGAGGAGAGCGCGTACCGGCACCAGCAGGCGGTCGATGCAGGCACGCGCACGATCGTGGGCGTCAACCGCTTCGTGTCAGGCGACGAGGGGTCGGGCGTGCCTGACCTGATGCGCGTCGACGCTTCGGTCGGCGCCAGGCAGTCTGGGCGGCTGGCCCGGTTGCGGGCGACCCGCGACGCGCGCCGCGTCGCGGCCTGCCTCGAGGTAGTCCGCGAGGCGGCGCGCGCGTCGATCGAGGCCCCGGGAACCCCGCGCATGATGGAGGCACTCGTCGAGGGTGCGCTCGCCCGCGCGACGACCGGTGAACTCGCGGGAGCGATGCGCGACGTCTTCGGGTCATACCGTGACGGTGGTGCCGGATGAGGCGCCCTAGCTACCGATTGCGCTGGCATCCAGCCACCCAGTGCGCGCCGGTATCGCCCTTAACGGCACGTCGTCCGTCAACTAGCTACCGATTGCGCTGGCATCCAGCCACCCAGTGGGGGCGTTGGGTCGGCCTCGCCGGTTCCGGGCGACCGACGTGATCCTCGGGATCGACCACGTCGGGATCGCGGTCGGCGATGCCACGGCCGCGGTCGACCTCCTTGCCGACCTCGTCGATCGGCCGGGGACCGAAATCGAGGAGGTCGGTGGCCAGGCGGTTCGCGTCGCGTTCGTGCCGGCGAACTGGCCCACGGTTGGCGCGCGCCTTGAGGTGCTCTCCCCGACGGACCCGTCGGGAGCGGTCGCACGATTTCTCGAACGCCGGGGCGAAGGCCTCCATCACGTCTGCTTCCTGGTCGACAACCTCGAGGCCGAGGTCGCGCGCCTCGCACCGCGCTTTGCCTTGGTCGATGCGGCGCCCCGTCGGGGCCATGGCGGGCGCGTCGTGTTCCTTCACCCGAAAGCCGTGCACGGGGTCATGGTCGAGCTGCTCGAACGCGACGAGCCGCCGGTGGAGGACCCTCATCATCCGCATGCGCGCCCCCCAGCTGAAAGCTCTCACGGGAGGAGGGGGGGAGAAGGGGAGGCGGACCTCGCCCGGGCGCGCGACTTGATCGAACGGGCGAGGGGTGGTGACCGTCGTGCCCTCGCGCGCGCCCTCTCGGCGGTCGAGGCCGGCGGTGCGCCGGGGTGCGCCGTCGTCGCCGCGGCGGCCGGGATACGCGCCGCAACCGCCTCGGTTGTCGGCATCACCGGTGCCCCGGGTTCGGGGAAGTCAACCCTCGTCGGCGCCCTCGCCCGTGCGTGGCGCGCGGCCGACCCGGACGGCCCGGTCGCGATCCTTGCCGTCGACCCGAGTAGCCCGGTGAGCGGTGGCGCCTTGCTTGGTGATCGGATCCGGATGGAGTCCATTGCCGGCGACCCAGGCACGTACGTGCGGAGCGTCGCCGGACGGGGCGCGGGAGACGGCCTCGCTGACGCTGTCGGCGACATGCTCTCGGTGTTGCGGGTGGCGGGGTTCGGGACCATCCTCCTGGAGACGGTCGGCACGGGCCAGGATGCCTTCGCGGTGGAAAGTCTTGTCGACGTGACGGTGGTCGTGCATGCTCCCGGCCTCGGTGACGCGATCCAAGGGTTGAAGGCGGGCTTGGTCGACCTGGCCGACGTGATCGTGGTGAACAAGGCCGACCTTGACGGCGCGGCGGCGTTGGCGTCGGCCCTCAAGTTCGGACGCGGTGATGATCCCGCGTGCCTGGTCCTCGAGACGGTCGCGACGACCGGGGCGGGGGTGTCAGACGTACGCGGGAAGATCATGGAGGCCCTCGGGCGTCCGCATGACCTTGGTGCACGGGCCCGCCGGGCGATTGCGCGGGCGGCCGTCGCGATGACGCGGGCACGGGTGGCCGAGGCGCTCCGACTGGACGACCCGACAGGTGGCGCCGTCGCTGGGGTTGTCGCGGGACGCTTGTCACCGGCCGACGCGGCCTGTGCGATCCTGTACGCATCCGGGGCGCGCGGCGTGTCGGGGCAGGATGCCCCTGCCGGTCCGGGCGCACGAGATGGCGGGGGCCGAGGGCGATGAGACGAGAACCGGCGCGTCGGCGCCTGTCTCCGGCCATGCCTGCCGGCATGATGGTCCCGAAGGCATTCCCCTGGCGACTGGCGCTCAGTGCGTTCGCAGCCGCCTCGGTGCTGCTCTCGATCGTCCTTGCGGTTGCGGGTAGCGTCGTTCCGTCGGCCGTCCTCGCGATCCTCGGAGTGGCCTTGGCGACCGCGGGAGGCATCGCCACGTGGCGAGCCGGCGAGAGCACCCGCCGGTCGCGGGCCCGGGCCATTCCCGGGATGTTGGACATGGAGCCCCCGGTGATCGGCCGCGACCGCTCGCGACAGTCACGGGGCACTCGCGACGGCGACGACGGCGCGGACTTCGACCTGTCTGCCATTCCCGAGTTTCGGACGCGACGCGACGTGGCGCGCCCGCTTTCCGCGCCTGCCCCGGCGCCATTGAATGATCCCGGCCCCGTAGTGCCCGTGCTTCTGATCCCGGTGCCGGACGGGGCCGAAACGGCGGTCAGTGATTTCGCGGGGGCAGTCGGCGCCATCGCCGCCGCCGTGCTGATGCGGCGCGGTCGGCGCCTCGTCCCTGTCGCGGTCGCAGGGAACTGGGCGAACGCGCGTGCCGTCGCGCCTGATCGCGGCGGTCCGCACGGCTCGGGCCCGCCGGACGAGTCGAACGACGCACCGGGGTTCCCGATCGACGACGCCCTAGACGTCATGCTGGCGGGGATCGCAGGCGCCGTGCCCATCGAGCGATGGGGGGAGATCGAGGACGTCCCGGCGGGGATGCTTCCCTTGGTCGCGCTTGGCGACCAAGGGGTGGCCGTGGTCGTGGCGACGGCCCACCGGCAACGCCTCCTGGCATTGTGGGTCGCGTCAAGTCGCGACGGTGCGCGGCGCTACACCGACGTGGAGCTCGCCGCGCTCGAGGCCGTCGCGCGGGATCGTGCACCCGTGCTCGTGCCTGCGCTCCTCGACGGGTAAGGAAGCCGCCCCCGCCTGAAAACTCCCGTGCCCGGCGGGAGAGGTGGGAGACGGGACGCCCCCTCCCTCAATCCCTCCCCCGCTGCGGCGGGAGAGGGAAGCACCACCGCACGGGGGGCCGGTCCGTCAGTGCGCCTGGCCTGCGGCTTGGCGAGGCTGCCAGCGGAGGTCGGGCTGGCGCGCGGCGCGGACCTCGTCCAGGCGCCCCACGGGCGTCAGGTGGGGCGCCGCGCGCACGATCTCCGGAGTCTCGCGGGCCTCCCGGGCGACCTCGATCATCGCGGCGGCGAACTCGTCGAGGGTCTGCTTCGACTCGGTCTCCGTCGGCTCGATCATGATCGCCTCGGGCACGATCAGGGGGAAGTAGATCGTCGGCGGGTGGTAGCCGTGGTCGATCAAGCGCTTCGCGATGTCGAGGGTGCGCACCCCGTGCTCGCGGAACGGCCGACCATCGAGGACGAACTCGTGCATGCAGATCCGGTCGACGTAGCACTGGAAGTCGTCGGCGAGGAGGGCCTTGAGGTAGTTGGCGTTCAGGACGGCGTTGGCACCCAGCTCGGCGAGGCCGTCGCTCCCGAGTTGCAGGATGTAGGCGTACGACCGCAGGACGGCATTGAAGTTGCCGTGGAACCCGTGGACCCGTCCGATAGTGTCGGGGCGGTCGGCATCGAACGCGTAGGTGCCATCGGGATGGCGGGTGACCACCGGCGCGGGGAGGAACGGTTCGAGCGAGGCGGCGACGCAGATGGCGCCGCCACCGGGGCCACCGCCGCCGTGCGGCACCGCGAAGGTCTTGTGCAGGTTGACGTGGAGGAGGTCGACGCCCACGTCGCCGGGGCGCAGGTTGCCGACGAGGGCATTGAGGTTGGCGCCGTCGCAGTAGACGAGGCAACCGACCTCGTGTGCCAGGCGGCAGATCTCCTCGATGCGTCGCTCGAACAGTCCGAGCGTGTTCGGCAACGTGATCATGATCGCCGCGCAGTCGTCGTCAAGCTTCGCGCGGAAGTCGTCGAAGTCGAGTTCGCCGGTCGTGCGGTCGTGCCCGATGGTGATGGCCTCGTAGCCGGCCATGGCCGCCGTCGCCGGATTCGTGCCGTGGGCCGAGTCGGGGATCAGGACCTTCCGACGTGCGCGCCCGGCCTTCAGGTGGGCCGCGCGGGCCATGAGGATGCCGGTCAGTTCGCCGTGGGCACCCGCGACGGGTTGGGTCGACACGCCGGGCAGGCCGGTGATCTCGGCAAGTTGCGCCTGGATGTGGTGGATGACGTGGAGGGCGCCCTGGATGGTCGACTCGGGTTGGAGGGGGTGGAGGTTTCGGAAGCCGGAGAGGGCGGCGATCGTCTCGTCGATCTTCGGGTTGTACTTCATCGTGCACGAGCCGAGGGGGTAGAACTCGCTCTCGATCGAGTAGTTGCGCTTCGAGAGGCGGGTGAAGTGGCGCACCACGTCGAGCTCGCTCAACTCGGGCAGCGGCAAGTCTCGTCGTCGTTCGGCCAAGGGAATGATGTCGTCGAGGTCGACTGCCGGCACGTCGAGGGCCGGCAACGACCCGGCGCGCCGCCCGGGAACGCTGCGATCAAAGACGGTCGGCACGGCGGCCTGGCGCCCGGAGAAGATGCTGGTCCCCCTCGCGGGCGAGTGGCCGGTCTCGGCCGGCCGGTCGGTCGTGGTCATCGTGTCGGTTCCCCAGGCGTGTCCGGAAATGTGCGCGTGGCAGGAGGCGGGATGCGCTTGGCGGAGTGTCATAGGGTCCGCAGGACGCGCACGAGGCGGTCGATGTCGGCTCGGGACGTCACCTCCGTGCAACACAGGAGGAGCGCGTCGGCGAGGTCGGGCGAGTACTGGCCGAGGTCAAAGCCGCCGACGATGCCCTCGGCGAGCAGGGCGCGGTTCACGTCGGCGGCCGGGCGCGGGCACCGTATCGGCACCTCGTACAACCACGGCGCGGTTGGCAGGACGGCGTAGCCTGGCAAGCGGCCGATTTCCGTGGCGAGGTATCGCGCCTTGGCGATGGACTGCCCGGCGACCTCCCGCAGGCCCTGGGGCCCGAGTTGGCACAGGTAGATGGTCGTCGCGAGGGCGATAAGGGCCTCCGCCGTGCAGATGTTCGAGGTGGCCTTCTCGCGCCGGATGTGCTGTTCGCGGGTCGCCAAGGTCAGGACGTACCCCGGGCGCCCGTCGCCGTCGACGGTCGCGCCGACGATGCGCCCGGGCATCTGCCGGACGTAGTCGCGGCGGCAAGCGAACATGCCGACGAGGGGGCCGCCGAAGTCCACCGGACCGCCGGTCCACTTGCCCTCGGCGGTGACGATCCCGGCGCCGTACTCGCCCGGGGAACGCAGGACGGCGAGGGAGACCGGGTCGGCGACGACGACAAGGATCCCACCAGTAGTGGCGAGCGCGGCGGCGAGGCCGTCAACCTGTTCCATCCACCCGAGGAAGTTCGGCTGCTGGACGATCAGGCAGGCGACCGAGCCGTCGATCCACGGCGTGAAGTCGGTCACGCGTGACAGGGTGCCGTCGCCTTCGCGGCGCCATGCCGGGACCGTGACGACCTCGATCCCGGGACCGGACGTGTACGTGGCGAGGACGTCCCGGTAGCTGGGGTTGACGGTGTCGAGGACGAGGACCCGATGGCGGCGGGTCAGCGCGCATGCCATGCGCGCCGCCTCGCCGACGCCGGTGCCGGCGTCGTAGACCGAGGCGTTCGACACGTCCATGCCCGTGAGCGCGCAGACGATCGACTGCCATTCGTAGATGGCCTGCAGGGTGCCTTGCGAGACCTCGGGCTGGTACGGCGTGTACGACGTCAGGAACTCGGCCCGGGAGACGAGGTGGCCGATGGCGGCCGGCGCGTAGTGGCGGTAGGCGCCGGCGCCGAGGAACGACGGGTGGCGGTCGAGGTCGAGGTTCGTCTCCGAGAGGGCGCGCAGGGACTGCCATGCCTCCATCTCGCTCAGGCCAGGTGGCAAGTCGAGGGTGGGCCGGTAGTGCTTGGCGGGCAGGTCACGGAACAGGTCGTCAAGCGTGGCGACGCCGATGCGCGCGAGCATCGCCTGCTGTTCGGCGGGGGTCGTCGAGATGAAGCCGCTCACGCCATGCCTCCGGGGAGTGGGGTGGTGCGGGAAGGTCCGCGGGCGTCCATTACCGACCCCGCGTTGGGGAATCGGGTCGTTCGGGAAGGGCCGTGGGCGTCCTTGCCCGTTCCGGTGGGAACGGTCTGCGGCCAACCTGGCCCGAGTCCCGCCGCCCGGATCGTACCGGGCAGGAGACTGACCGGGGCGCTACAGGCGCGCGCCGGCCTCAGTGCAGGGTGGCCAGGAAGGCGTCGTAGGAGCCGGCATCGATCAGGTCCCCCGTGCTACCGGTAACACGCACCTTGATCATCCACCCGTCGCCGTAGGGGTCGGTGTTCACGAGGTCAGGTGTGGTCGCGAGCAGGCCGTTCACCGCGACAACCTCGCCGTCGCAGGGTGCGTAGAGGTCGGACGCCGCCTTGACGGACTCGACGACGCCGAACGACCTGCCGGCGGTGATTGTCGAGCCGATGGCCGGCAACTCGACGAAGACGACGTCGCCGAGGGCGTCTTGCGCGTGGTGGGTGATCCCGATGACCGCGACCGTGCCCGCGTCGCGGAGCCACTCGTGCTCTTTCGTGTACTGGAGGTCGCTCGGGTTCACGTCTCGGGTCCTCGCTCGGGGTGGCGCGCCGGCATCGATCCAGACACCGTCGCCGGCATCCGTCACCGGTCAGGAGAGCTGGTCGGTGCAGGGCGCCGCGTCGTCGGACGCTTGTAGAAGGGCAACGGGACGACGACGGCCGCGTGTGCCCGACCGCGGATCTCGATGGCGAGGGCAGTGCCTGGCGACGCCATCGCCGCCGGGACGAGCGCCATCGCGATCGACTTCTTCAGGGTTGGTGACGGTCCGCCACTGGTCGTCTCGCCAACGCGGGCGCCGGTCGGATCGAGCACGGGGTACCCGGCGCGGGGCACGCCGGCGACGGTTAGCTCGAGACCGACGAGGGCGCGGGCGCGCCCGGCGGCGGCGACTAGTGCCAAGGCGTCCCGCCCGACGAACGTGCCCTTGTCGAGGCGTACGAGACGTTCGAGATTGGCCTCGAACAGGTTCACGTCGCGAGTCAACTCGTGGCCGTAGAGGGCCATGCCGGCCTCGAGGCGGAGGGTGTCGCGCGCGCCGAGGCCACACGGCATGACGCCCGCGCTGGCACCAGCCTCGAGGAGGGCTTCCCAGATGCCGACCGCCGCCGTCGACGGGACCGACACCTCATAGCCGCGCTCGCCGGTGTAGCCGGTCCGGGCGACGAGGCCCGGCGTTCCGGAGATGGTTGCCGGAAGGGCGCGGTAGTACCCGAGGGCGGTCAGGTCGGTATCGGCGATGCGTTGGAGGACCTCGAGTGATCGAGGCCCCTGGACCGCAACCAGCGTGCGCGCGTCCCCATGGGAGACCAGGTCGATACCGGCAGGGTCGATGCCGTGGTCGGGGTTGGCGAGGCACGCGCGCATCCAAGCGACGTCGGCGTCCGCGTTCGCGGCGTTGACGATGAGCAGGAAGCGGTCGTCGCCAAGCCGGTAGATGATGATGTCGTCGATGGTGCCGCCGTCAGGAGCGCAGAGGAGCGAATACTGCGCCTGCCCGAGCTCAAGGCGTGACACGTCAGTGGGGACGAGCCACTGGAGCCAGGCAAGGGCGCCGGGGCCAGCGACGTCGACCTGGCCCATGTGGCCGATGTCGAAGAGGCCGACGCCGGCCCGAACCGCGTGGTGCTCGGTCAGGACGCCGGTGGCGTACTGGACCGGCATGTCCCATCCGCCGAACGGGACCATCCGGGCACCGTGGGCGACGTGCCATCCATGCAAGGGCGTGCGGCGCAGGGTCTCGCCAGCGGCGAGGCCGCCCGCATCAGGGCCGTTCATCGTCAAACGATGATACGAGACCTCGTCAAGCCCGCACCGGGTACCTTGGCGGCCAGTCGGCTCGGCATACTTCCGTCCATGCCAACCGGTTCCGTCCCCCCGCGTCGCGTGCGTTTCCTGGCCCTGGACATCGACGGCACGACGATCCGCGACGACGGCACGGTGTCGACGGCGGTGATCGACGCGGTCGGGCGGGCGCGGCGGGCGGGTGTCCATGTCGTGCTTTGCACGGGCCGTCCCTACCACGTCGGCGTGGGCGGCATTGCCGCGGCCCTGCGCCTCACGGACGACACGGCGCCCGGGGCGATTCCGCAGGCAATCGTGAACAACGGGAGCGCCTCGATCAGCCTGATCGAGGGGGCGGTGCGATGGGAGCGCCTCGTGCCGGCGATGCATGGGCGCGCGATCGTCGAGGCGATCGAGTCGGTCGGCGCGACGCCTCTCGTCGAACAGGCCCCGTCCGACGGTCCCCGGATGTTCACGTGGGACACCCGGGACGCACACTCGGCCGCCCGCTGGTACGCGCATGCGTGGATGCGGATCGACGACGTCGAGCCGGTGGGCCGTGACACCCTGCTGAGGACGGCCGACCGTGCGACGTGGATTGGCGCGTGCGGAGACCATGACACCACGAAGCGCGCGCTTGACCGATTGAGTCGGTTCGCGGCGGGCCCGGATCCGGTGGACCTCGTGTGGAGTGCCTCGTGGCTGCACGCCACCGCGCCAAACCATGTCGTCGGCGTGCGACCGGCCGGGGTTCACAAGGCGTACGGCCTTGCGCGGTACGCCGCCGAGTTCGGGGCCACCCTCGAGGATGGCGTCGCGGTCGGTGACGAGATGAACGACTTGGAAATGGTGTGCGACGTCGGCCTCGGCATCGCGATGGGCCAGGCGCCCCGTGCGCTCAAGGCGGTCGCCCGGGCGATCGTCGCCTCCAACGAGGACGACGGCGTCGTCGAGGCGATCGAACGGTTTGTCCTGCCTTACGCCTGACGGGTCACCGGGCGGCTGACAGGCCGTCAGGGCGACTACAGTCGCGCGTACCCGGTCAGTTCCACGTAGCCCCGGCCGACGAATCCGCCGGTCACGGAGTCCTGCAGGCGCACGGCCCCCTCCCAGTAAGTGACCCCGGTGCTGTGGGTCGTCACGAGTTCCTGGTCGCGCAGGACGGGGACCCACTCGGCATCGATGCGGTGCTGCGGCAGGGAGACCCGCCACCCGGACGGGTACCGGACCCCCGAGCGAGGGCTCGTCCACCAACCTGTCGGTTCGATTCGGAACGCCCCGGGATCGAGGTGGGTCGCGTCGCCGTTCGGTGCGGTGAGCGTGCCGTGGCTCTGGACGACGCGTCCCGTCTCGTCACGCACCACCGAGATCGTGAGGTCGCGCCCATCGGCGAGGTGGGCGGAGAACCAGTCCCACCCGCCCCCGCCGAGGACGAGGAAGTCGCCCCACTGGTGGTCCATCCAGGCGGTGCCGCGGACGGGAGCCTCGCGGCTGCCGATGCCCAAGGTGCCGGTACTGGCCATGCGCGTCCGCGAGTAGTAGTAGGAGTACCCGGCGGGGCCGAAGGAGATCAGGCCAGGGGTGCCTGGCGGGTCGCCGTCGTGCAGGGTGGGGGGACGCCCGGCGACAAGCGAGAGGTCGAACCGGTAGCCCTCCCCGGCTGCCCACAGGCGGTCGCTTCCCTCATGCCCGCGCATGCGCCACCCCCCCATTGACAGGTCGAAGCCGCCGGTGTCGGGTCCTAGGGAGACGACGCCGCCCGGCCGATCAGTCGGGGCGAACGCTAGGGCGGGCATCGTGCGACTGGTGACCGCCCCGGCCGGCGGGCGCGGGTCGGCGTCCGGGAGGGCACCGTGCCTCGTCGCGGGGGTCGGGGCCTCCCGGAGGGCGACTTCGACCCGTTCGTCATACGTGAAGGTCCCCCCGTCCACGTCGGTCAACGCGAGATGGGCCGCGTAGCCGGGGGGACGGTTCCCGCGGATCCCGCGGAAGAAGACGAACTCGAAGCCAAAGGCGCGTTCGCCCGGGCGCAGGTGGTCGGCGGTGGCGGGCGGCTCCCGGCGGTCGGTCTCGTCGACCAGTACGGTCGCCTGAGCCTCGCGGGCACCCGTCACCGGGAAGGCGTCGCGCGGGGCGTAGAGGTGGCCGGTGTAGTACCACCATTCGGCAAGGGCGTCGTGAGGGCCCTCGTCGCGGGGCAGGCGTACCGGCGGAAGCGTTCGTGCCGAGGGGTCAGGCACGCGCGGGACCGGGATCGCCTGCTGCGACCGCACATCGTCACTCCCTGAGGGAAGGCAGGCGGCGAGGCCCGGTGCACCCAGGGCGGCAAACAGGCGCCGCCGCGCCAGGCGGAAGGCAAGGCGTCGTCCCACGGCCGAGGGGATCATGGGCACGCGTCCACCCCCGCCCCGGGCGCTTCCCTGGCGTCAGCGGGTGAGGGCCAGTGGGGGGTGGTCCATCCGAGCGGGGAGGCGATCCACCCCGGCACCCACCAGTTCCAGTCGCCGAGCAGGCGCATCGCCGCCGGGACCATCAGGGCGCGGACGATCGTCGCGTCGACGAGGACCGCGAGGGCGATGCCGAGGCCGAGGGCCTTGATCTGGACCACGTCCGCGGCGAACGCGAAGGACCCGGCAACCGCCACGACGATCGCCGCGGCGCCGGTGATCACGCGCGCGCTGGCGCCGATCGCGGTCGTCACCGATTGCAGGTTGTCGCCCGTGACCAGGTAGGCCTCGCGCACGCGGCTCAGCAGGAACACCTCGTAGTCCATGGACAGGCCGAACACCGTGCAGAACAGGAGGATGGGCAGCGTCGACTCGACGAAGCCCATCGCCGGGAAGGCAAAGGGCGCGGGCAACCCGGCCAGTGCCCCGTCCTGGAAGACGAGGACAAGCGCGCCGTAGCTCGCCCCGAGGGACAGGAGGTTCATCGCGATCGCCTTGATGGGCAGGAGGATCGATCGGAACGTGAAGAACAGGAGGACGGCTGTCGTCGCGAGGATGAACGCGACGACGCGCGGGAACGCACCGTAGAGCGAACGGGTGAGGTCGAGCGCGTTCGCGCTGATGCCGCCAACCTCGAGGCGCCATCCCGGCGCGGGAACCGTCGCGCGGATCGCGTCGACCAGGCTGGACGTGTCCTTGCCGAGCGGGTCGCCCGACGGGGACACGGACAGGAGGGTGAGGCTTCCGCGCACGAGGGTGGCGGCGATGCCCCGCGTCCACGGGTCGGGACCCTGCCCGAGGTTCGCGTAGAGCAACCGGTACTGGGCGGTGGTGAGGCGCGGGTCGAGCGACACGATCCCGTCGACGCGGGCGACGCGCGGGTCCCGGGCAAGCGCCTCCGACAGGTCGCGGAGCGTCGCGAGATGCTCGACCTCGATGATCGGTCCGGGGGCGCGGACGAGGACCAGGAGCGGCGTGCCGCTGCCAAGGTCGAACTCGGCGGCGGCCAGTGCCGACGCGCGCCGCGTCGGGAACGACTCCGGCAGGATGCGCGAGTCGGGGGTAGAGAGGCGCGCGCCGAGGAAGGGCCAGGCCGCGCCGACGAGGACAACGAACGACGTGGCGAGGATCGGCCACGGGCGCCGGGTGACGAACGACGCGAGGCGCACCCAGGTGGTGCCGCCCGTCTCGCCTCGCCGGGCGCGCACGCGTAGCGCGTCGATGCGGTACCCGATCAGGCCGAGAAGGGCCGGAAGAAGGGTCATCGACACGATTACGGCGCCAGCGACGGCGGCCAGGCCGGCGAACCCGAGTGAGCGGAGGAAGTCGATCGGAAAGGCGACGAGGCCGGCCAACCCGGCGAGGACCATCCCCGCGGAGAAGAAAACTGCCCGCCCGGCGGTGGCGACCGCGCGCTCCACCGCCTCGGCAGGGGAGGCGCCCGCATCGATCTCGTCGCGGAAGCGGCTGGTGACGAAGAGGGCGTAGTCCGTGCCAAGGCCCAGCGCCAGCATCGTGGCGAGGTTGAGCGTGAAGACCGACATGTCGACGGCGAAGCTCAGCGCGAAGATGCCGCCAAGGCCGAGGACCGCGGTCGCGGCGCCGGCGACGACGGGCACGCCGGCGGCGACGACCGATCCGAAGACGGCCAGGAGGGTGAGGGCCGCGACGGGGACGGTGACCAGTTCGGCCCGGCGCAGGTCGTTCGACGTGGCGGCGGCCAGGTCGCGGAAGAAGGCGTCCGAGCCTACAAGGAGCGTCTCGATCGTCACCCCGGCATCGACGGGCACGGCGACGGCGCGTTCGAGCGCCGCGAGGTGGCCGTCATCGCGTCCTGGGCCGTCGTGAAGGGCGAGGAGGGCGATGGCGGCGCGCCCGGACTTGCCGACCCGTCGGCTGTCGAGGTCCGGGCCGATCACGGCGGCGACGCCCGGCACGGCCCCGGCGCGGGCGAGGGAATCGCTGACGGCACGTCGGACCGCTGGTTCGGCGTAGTCGCGCCCTTCGATCCGGTAGAGGACGGCCGCGGACCGGGTCGGGAAGCCAAGTTCATCGCGCAGGGCGGCGAGGGCCCGCGACGAAGGGAGCGAGGGGTCGTCGAACCCACCGGTGAGGACACGTCCAGGGAGGAGCGGGATCGTCGGCACGATGGCGAGGATGACCGCAAGCCAGAGCCACGAGACGACGTGCCGGTGCCGGTAGAGGCCGTGCCCCCACGCGGCGAATGCTCGTGACTGGTGCGGGTCTGCGGGGCGGGCATTCACTGGTGCCGAGCCTCCCGAGGAACGCTAGCTGGCGGACCGGACGCGACGGGAGCGGAGGTGCGGGCACGGGAGCGGAGGTGCGGGCGGGGTGGTGCTTCCCTCTCCCGCCGCAGCGGGGGAGGGACTGAGGGTGGGACTTGTTAGCGGTATATCAGGCGCATCATATACCGGCCTCTCCCGCCGCAGCGGGGGAGGGACTGAGGGTGGGGGCGTCTCCCCCTCTCCCGCCGCCTTCACTGGGAGCGTTCCCCTCCGCGTCCCGCCGGCCGTCATTCCCTCTCCCGCCGCAGCGTTGAGGCGCTTGCGGCAGATGGAGGGGGCAGCGCTTCCCCCTCCCGCCGCAGCGTTGAGGCGCTTGCGGCAGATGGAGGGGGTCGTCTCCTCGCCCCGGGCCACGGGCGGCGCTACTCGGAAAGGCGTTGCGGTGCCAAGGACTCGAGCAACTCGACGGCGAGAGCCGCTTGCGGTGACTCGGGGGACAGGTCGATCACGCGCCCCAAGGAGACGCGGGCGGCGTCAGGCTGGTTGAACAGCACGGCGTACCGGCCCATGACGAGGCAGGCGTGCGGGGAGTCTCCGTCGATCGTGACGGCGGCGCGGGCGGCCGGCAGCCCGCGATGGGCGACGCTAACTGCCTGGGCAGGATCGACGGACCGGATGACTTGCGACGAGTCGAGGAATGCCGTGGCAAGCTGCACGAGGGCGTGGATGCTCAGGGGTTCCGCCTCGACCCACTGGCGCGCGACCTGGACCAGGAGGTGCAGGATGGCGAGGGTGCGTGGCGCGTCCCGGGCCTCCCGCGCCTGTTCGGCCGCGTCGACGAGCCAACCGCAGCCGAACTGGAGGAAGCGGACGGCGGCCGCGGGGTTCCATACGACGCCGTCGGGCGGCGAACCGCCGGGCATGGGCGCGGGCGCCGTGGCGGCGACTAGGGTGATCCCTTGCAGGGCGGAGGTGGGCAGCCCGAGGCCGTCGCCATCAGTCGCGACGACCGGAAGCCAATCGGGCAGCGGCCACCCGTAGAGTTCCTCGGTGGCCTCGACCTCGGCGCGCGAGACCCAGGAAATGGGCGGGGTCGACATGCGCTCAGCGTCGGTTTCCGCGTCTTCCGCCTGATCCGTCTCGGCCATCGTTGCCGAAGCGTCCGCGCCGTCGGCGTCAGGGTTGCCCGCGGCGCTGGCGCGCACGATCGCGGCGAGGGCCTCGCACGCGAGCGCACGGCGACGGTCGTCGGCCTCGCAGACGAGGATGCCGTCAAGGTTGACCCCCGGCGCGAGGTGGTCGAACAAGGCGCGCGCGAATGCGGCCGCCATGACGGGCGGCGGCTCGGTCGCGGTGCCCGGGCGCAGGCCCATCAGCGACATTGACAAGGCCCGTGCCTCCATGTCGAGGCCCATCGCGATGGCGTTGCGCACCGCGGCGTACACGGTCTGGGGCGTCGCGGGGACGCGTCCCTCGAAGGAACCGCGGCGCGGGTAGAGGCTTGTGACGACGTGGATGACGGCTTGGCGGGCGTCGTCGTCCGCGAGGCCGTGGCCCCGCGCGGGCACGGCCGCACCGGGTGGGACCCCCTCGTCGGGCGTGGCTGCGATGACGGCGCGCAGGTCAGCGGCGTAGGCATCGCCCGCGCGGGTCATCACCTCGCTGGCGACGCTTCCCGGCTCCGGCTGCAACCAGTTGTTCGAGGCGACGACGATCGCCGGGGTCGGTGCGTCGAGCAGGCCAAGGGAGAGGACGGCGACGGTCGTGCCGCCAATCCGAAACACGGCGTCGGGTGCCATAGCCATCGGGGTTGATGTCCTTCGGGAGGTGCCGCGCCCTACCAGCGTTCGATGCCGCCCCACCGTGAGGGGAGGCGGTCCTCGGCCGCGGGAAACGGCGGGAACGGCTTGTGCGGGAGGGTCTGGTACCAGTAGGCGGTCGAGCACCAGTCGCCGGCCTTGTCGTTGGCGTGACCGTGCTCGATGCTGAAGAGGAGGCTGCTCGTGAACCGGATCGGGTCCTCCACGTGGAACCGGTATTGCGAGTGCTTGCCGGTGTAGTCGGCGTTCGTCTTGAAGTGGTAGCCGAAATACGGCGTGTCGAACGTCCGGTTCAAGTTGTTGTAGTTCCACGCGCCGCAGAAGTAGTCCTCGGTGCCGGTGCCGTGCAAGCGCGGTGGCCACGGTTCGCCATCGATGAAGAACATGTCATCGCCCTCGCCCCACCATCCAGGGGTCGGCAGGTCGACGTCGATGTGGCAGCCGACGTAGTGCCCGCGGCCTTCCGCCTCGAGGACGACGTAGTTGTGGCGCCCCGTGACGTTCAGGCGTTCAGGCTGCCCCGCCCGGCTGCCCCATCCGTCCGGTTCCTCCACGGCGGTCGAGATCTCGCGCCGCCACTGGCAGTGGAAGCGCCCCAGCTGGTCGGCGTCGTCGAGGCGGTCGTAGGCTTCGAAGTCGACGTAGTAGTAGTAGATGGCCGGTTCCTCGGACTCGTTCGTGACGGTGATGCGGGCGTTCGAGGCGAACGGCATCGGGAACCAGCAGTTGAGGGCGCGGTCGGTGAACTGCAAGGGAAGGCTGGTGAAGTAGCCGCGCTGGCTGTGCCCCAGGCCGAAGAAGTCGCCGACTGGCGCCTCGACGCTAGGCGTCTCGCTGCCGTCCCAGTACATGCGGAGGACGAGCTTCCGGAAGTGAAAGGGGTCCTTGCAGGAGATGGTCGTCCAGATGTGGGTGATGCACCCGGCGCCCTCGTGTTCCATGAGGGTGGCGGTGGCGCCTGGGGCGATGTGCAGGCGGTCGTCGTTGCCGCCGGTCCGGTCCCAACTGGAGGCGCGCATCGACCGCGCGTCACTCAGGCGCGCCAGGTCGCGCAGGGACGACGATCCCATCTTCATGGTGGCGGTCCTTTCGTGGTGGCCGGGGCGGCGGTCCCGGGCGCGGAGAGGACGACCCCCTCCCCCAATGCCACTCGTCCGCTTCGCGGGAGACGGGAGACAGGTCCGCGGGCATCCCTGCCGGCCGGGGTGGGGTCCGGGTCTCCCTCGAGGACGACGACAGTCCGAACGGTCAGCCCCTCGTTCGTCCCGCGCCTCGGCGGGTCCCCAGTCTACCGGCCGCCCCGCACCTCATCGGCCGCGCGCGTCGCGCGCGTGCCACGACGCGTAGAGGGTCGCGATCACGTCGTCGATCGGCGGGCGATGCGTCTCGACGTCGAGGATCGTCGCTTGTGCCTCGGCCTGGGCGAGGAGTGACGGCAGCGTCGTCGCGCCGGCGTCGTAGGCGTACTCGTGGGCGCCGTCGCGAGTCTCGAGGAAGGCCGCATCTTGGAGGACCGGCGCAGGACCGGACGTGACGAGGCGCAGCCGGCGCTGCAGGCCGACCGTCGCCCGCAGGCGGTCGAACTGCCCGTCGAACGCGACCTGCCCCTGGTGGACCATGACGATGCGTCCGGCAAGGGCCTCGAGGTCGGAGAGATCGTGGCTCGTGACCACGATCGTGACGCGCCGAACGCGATTGATCTCGCGGCAGAAGTCGAGGACGTCGCGCTTGGCAAGGACGTCGAGACCGACGGTCGGCTCGTCGAGGATGACGAGGTCGGGTTCCGGCAGGAGGGCGAGGGCTAGGTCGGCGCGCATCTTCTGGCCGAGGCTGAGTTCGCGCGCGGGCACGCGCCAGATGTCGCGCAGGCCCAGCATCTCCGTGAGGGCGCCGAGGCTACGGTCGTACTGGAGTCGAGGGAGGTTCCATACGACTCGTTTCCAGTCGAAACTGGACGCGACGGGATGGTCCCACCACAACTCGGTGCGCTGCCCGAAGCAAACGCCGATGCGCGAGACGTAGCGCAGGCGGTCGCGAATGGGGTCGCACCCGAGGGCGACGACGGTGCCCGTATCTGGCGCGAGGAGGCCCGACAGCAACTTGACGGTGGTGCTCTTGCCGGCGCCGTTCGGCCCGGCGACGGCGACGATCTCGCCGCGGGCGATGGACAGGTTGATGCCGCGCAGGGCCTCGACGACGCGGATGCGGGGGCGGACGAGGCGGGCGAGGACCTCGCGCGGGGACGTCCCCCGCTCCCGCAGGCGATAGGTCTTCCAGACGTCGCGCAGGACGACCGCCGGCTCGTCGCTCATCGACGGTGGCCGAAGTCGGTGTAGCGGGACGACCCGACCTTTCGGTACTGGCGGAGGCCCGCGCGGAAGGCGACGGCGCCGACGATGGCGAGTCCCGCCGCCGCGGCCGGCGTCGCCCACGTGGGGGTCATCGCGCCACCGATCCCGAGGAGTGCGCGGGCGGGCAACCACGCGACGAGACCAGCGGGCACGACTGCGACGAGACCAGCGGCGAGGGGTCCGCCGAGACCGTCAAGGGGGAACACGCCGAGGGAGGTGAGCGCCTCGTGGACGTTCGTGGCGACCTCCTCGGCGGCGACCGGTGCCCAGAAGGCCAGCGACGACCACGCGAACATCGCGCCGAGGATGGCGACCACGGAAGCACCGAGGTTTGCGAGGAAGAGTCCCCACCACACGGGATCGGGCATGACTGGCAAGTGCGCGATCGACCACGACAGGATCACGATGCCTGCCAGCACTGCGGCGCCGCCGCTTAGGGGGGCGAACCCCTCGGAGACGAGGGACAGCCACAAGGGCTGGGGTTGCACGAGGAGGTGGTCCAACTGCCCGCGACCGATCCGGCGGCTGACGTGACTGACGTTGTACGTGAACGCGACCGAAAGGATTCCCTCGACAAGGGTCGCGTAGCCCAGGAGGAAGGTGACCTGTGCAACCGACCACGCGCCGATGCCCGAGAGGCGTTCGGCCAGGAGGAAGGTGGCGGCGCCGGCGGCGGGAGTGAGGATGGCGTCGAGGGTGAGGTAGTAGGCGGCGAGGCCGGGGCTTCGCAGCACGAACGCGAGGTCCATGCGGAAGCCGAGGGCGTACCGCGCGGGGACGCGAGCGACGTACCACCACGTCGAGCGCACACGGGGTTCACCCACCGTAGCCCACCAGTCGCTCGCGCTGGGTGCCCCACGCGGCGAGGGCGGCCACCCATCCGACGGTGGCCCATGCGACCTGACCCGCGACAAGGTGTACAGGGTCGCCGTCGCCGGTCCAGATGCGCAGGGGGGCCGAGGCCATCGAGGCCAGCGGAAACCATGGCAACCAGTCGGCAAGACCCCAGGGCATGTACGCCAAGGGGACGATGGCGCCGGACAGGACCGTGCCGAAGGCGACGCGCAATCGCCGCATGTCCCACAGGCTCCACCCGGTACGAGCCATGAGGGAGACGAGCAGCAGGTCGAGGGCGAAGCCGATGGCGATGGCGAGGCCGAGGCTCGGGATGAAGGCGAGGCCGGAACCGAGCGACGCGGGGCGGGGGTCGACGCCGGCGAGGGGGGCGAGGAGGAGGACGGGCAACGTGTAACCGAGGAGGGAAGGAAACCACCGGCCGATGGTGTTGGCGACGGCGAGGCCGAAGACGCGGACCGGCGCCACGAACCATGTGGCGATGCGCCCGTCCCGGATCGCGTCGCCGATGTCCGTCATGGCGTCCAGCTGCATCGCGAATGCGCCGGCGATGAGGGTGTAGGTCAGGACGCGCGAGAGTTCGGCGTGGTCGGCGGGCGAGTCGCCGTCGAGGGTTCCGCGCCAGATGGTGAGGAGGACGAGGAGGCGAACGAGGCGGATGACGTACCGCACGACGGAATAGAGGCCGTCGCCGGCGGCGCCGGTCGCGGCAAGCCAGGCGCTTGCCCGGTAGCGGGCTAGCGGGATGGCGCGAAGGTCCAGCATCGGCCCGAAGGGTACTGGCCTCGCGAGCGCTACCGGGATGCGACGGACGGCCCCCACCCTCAGTCCCTCCCCCGCTGCGGCGGGAGAGGGAAGCACCGCCCCCTCCCCCGTTGGTCCGCGGGCATCCCTGCCCGCCGGGGCAGTGGGGAGAGGGAAGCACCGGCCCGATCCGCGTCGGGCGGCCCGGTCGACCTAACTGCGGGCGAACAGGCGCCGACGTTGGGCGCGTGGCTCGACGTACATGCGCTCGAGGTTCGCGGAGGTCACGGCGGCGACGTTGTGGGTGCCGGGGTGGCGCAAGAGGGCCGCCTCGTCGATCTCCACGCCGAGGCCCGGGCGGCGGGGCACGTCGATGTAGCCGTTCACGACCGGCAGTTCCGTGCAGATCTCGTACCGCCACGGGACGTCGTCGGCGCGATGCTCGAGGATGATGAAGTTGGGGATGCTGGCCATCACGTGGACGGCGGCGGCCTCGCACAGTGGACCGTTCGACCCGTCGTGGGGCGCCATCATGATGTGGTGCGCCTCGGCTTGCGCCGAGATCTTCTTCATCTGGGAGATGCCGCCAACCCGCCCCATGTCGGGCTGAAGGACGTCGACGATCTCGCGCTCCACGAGTTCGCGGCACCCGTAGATCGTGCTCGACCGCTCACCCGCCGCGACCGGCAGGGACAGCGCATCGGCGACCTTCTTGAGGGAGTCCATGTTCTCGGGCGGGACCGGGTCCTCGTAGAAGAGGAGGTCGAACTCCTCAAGGGCCTGCCCGACGCGGACGGCGTCGGGGACGGTCAACCACGGCGGCCCATGGACGTCGATGCAGAGGTCGACGTCGTCGGGCAGGGCGTCCCGCAAGCGCGAGATCGTCCTGACCGGATTACGGAGGCCGCCCGCCTTGAGGCAGGTGTAGCCCTGCGCGACGTACCGGAGGGCCGCTTCCGGCTCGCTGGCGTGCGCGTACGTGCGGACCCGTTCCCGGCACATGCCGCCGAGGAGGTCGACGACCGGCACGCCCAGTCGCTTGCCGAGGATATCCCAGAGGGCGACCTCGATGCCGGTCATCGCACCGGCACCGACGACGCCGGTCATGCCATGGCCCATCATGGCCAGGAGCATCTTCTGCCAGATCAGCTCGATCCGGCCTGGGTCAAGGCCGACGAGGACGGACTTGAGGTCCTGGACGGCGGTCTCGATGACCCGGGGCCAGCCGGAGGCCTCGCCCCACCCGACGATGCCCTCGTCGGTCTCGACCTTGACGAAGAGCCAATTGCGCCCGCCGCCGCCCCAGCCACCCGCTGGTGTCGCATCGACGAGAAAGGTCTTGATGTCAGTGATCTTCACGGGTTGGCGATTCCTTCAGTGGGGCGTTCATGCCCGGCGCGGCGGACGGTCAGCGCCGGTCGGGGAGGGGGAGGGTAGCGCGCGCCCAACGCAAGGCGCGTGCATGCCAGGCCAGGTCGGCGATCATCGTGTCGACGCGACCGTTGAACTCGGGGCGCGCGAGTGACCCGTCCTCCGCGAACAGGTTGCGCGCATCGCCGAAGTGGACGGACTCGCGGATGGGAAGGGCGCGCATCTCGATCAGGACGGCCTTGAGCGCCTCGGTCGCGCGGATTCCGCCGTGCCCGGCGCCCGAGAGGCCGCACGCTGCCACCGGCTTCCGGCGCAACTCGTCGCCGACGTGGTCGATGGCGTTCTTGATGGCGCCGGTGTAGGCGTGGTTGTACTCCGGGCTGAGCCAGACGGAGGCGTCGGACCGGGCGAGGGCGGCGCGAAAGGCGACGACCCCGGGATGCGAGTCTTGCTCGTCCGCACCGGTGAAGATCGGCAGATCGAGTTCGCGCAAGTCGAGGATCGGGGCTTCGTGGCCCGCGGCCTCGAGGCGGTCATGGAGGACCCGGGCCGCGTGATGGCTGCGGCGAGCGTCGCGCACGCTGCCGAGGATGACGGGCACGACGAGGGGGACGTCATTTTCAGGCATCGGGATCGTGGCTTCCTTCGCTTTGAGGTGGTCATGGAGGACCCGGCAAGAGCGGGTGGCGGCGAGTGGCTAGCCGCCGAACGAGACTCCGAGGCTACGGGCCGCGCGGACCAGCTCGCCGTCGGGGTCGACAAGCTTCGGCTTCGCGATCGCATCGACGATGGCGCAATCAATGATGTCGGCGCCGCGCAAGGCGACCATGCGCCCCTTGGCACCGCTGGCGACGAGATGTGCGGCGGCGCACCCGAACCGCGTGGCGAGGACACGGTCGAACGGGCTTGGCGAACCGCCCCGCTGCACGTGCCCGAGGACGGTGGCACGCGTGTCGGCGCCGCATGCCTCGGCGATGTCTTCCGCAACCTGGTTGCCGATGCCCCCGAGGCGCCGAGCGGCCGAGTGGGTGCTGGCCGGGCGGTCGAGGTACATCGCCCCGGCCCCGGCCTCGGCCGCGCCCTCGGCGACGACGACGATCGACGACTTCTGGCCGCTGCGGGCGCGCTTCACCAGGGAGGTGACGACGACGTCGATGGCGTACGGGATCTCGGGGATCAGGATGACGTCCGCGCCCCCCGCGATGCCGGCGTGCAGGGCGATCCACCCGGCGTCACGCCCCATGACCTCGACGATCATGACGCGGTGATGGCTGTCCGCCGTGGAGTGGAGGCGGTCGATCGCCTCGGTGGCGACCTGCACGGCCGAGTCGAAGCCGAACGTGACGTCGGTAATGAGAAGGTCGTTGTCGATCGTCTTCGGCACGCCGACGAAGTTGACGCCCAGGTCCTGGAGTTGCGCCGCGATCTTCATGCTGCCGTCGCCACCGATGGTCACGACGGTGTCGATGTCGAGGTCGTTCAGGCGCCGGATGATCTCCTCGGAGCGGTCGACGGTACCCCCGCCCTCACGGGGCATCGCGAAGGGGCTGCCGCGGTTGCTCGTGCCCAGGATGGTGCCGCCCTCGGGGAGGATGCCGCGGACGGTCGCCTCGGTCAGGGGACGCACCCGCGCGCCGCCCCGGCCGAGGAGGCCGTCGTACCCGGTCTCGATACCGAAGACCTCGATGCCGTAGTCACGGATGAGGGTCGTCGCGACCGCCCGGATGACGGCATTCAGCCCCGGACAGTCCCCACCGCCGGTCGAGACGGCGATTCGCCGCGCCATACGTGCCTGCTCCCGTGCTGCCCCGGCAATCGCGTCTCCCCCTCTCCTCCCGGGAGAGGGGGCAAGCGGTGAGGGTCGTGCCTCCCTCTCCCGTTGGTCCGCGGGCATCCTTGCCCGCCCCGGGGTGAGGGAGGGGTGGTGCTTCCCTCTCCCGCCGCAGCGCGGGGCGCTTGCGGCCAATGAAGGCGGATAACGATGGAGGGGGCCGTCTCCTCGCCCCGGGCTGGTGGCGGCGCTTAGAATACCGGCGATGGTCGAACCGCCACGAGAGATGGTAGGCCCCGCACCGCCCGTGCCGCTCCCGACGAACACGCGCGTCCACGCCGAGGGCGCGGTCGGCGTCCACCTCAGCAGCTACGTCTGCCGTGCGATCGCCTCGGTCGCGCCCGAGAGCGCGCACGCGGTCGCGATCCAGCCCGGTCGGGTGGACACCGTCGTCGCGGCCATCATCGAGGCGGTGCATGCGGTCGCGTCGTCGCCGCAACTCGTCGTCATCGGACTGCCCGGCAACGTGGACGAGGCGCACGGCTCGGTGAACGCGGCCTCAAACTTGGGCTCGGAGTGGCAGGGCGTCGTGCCCCTGGCGCAGCGCGTCGCGGAACGCCTCGGATGCCCGGTCGAGTTGCGGAACGACACCGACACGGCGATGCAAGGCGAACGGCGTCGCGGGGCGCTGATCGGGTGCAGCGACGGGGCGCTCGTGACGTTGTCGACCGGGGTCGGCGTCTGCCTTCTCCGGGATGGGGTGCAGTTCCCGACGGAGCTTGGGCATTCCGTATCGCAGTTCGGCGGGCCGCGGTGCCTCGGGCGCGCGCATGCGGGCTGCTACGAGACGTACCTCGGGGGCTGGGCGTTGCCGCTGCGCTATCGCGAGTGGCATCCGGGGTTCGAGGGGACTCACCACTCGCAGATCCCGGACGACGCGGCGTTCTGGCACGAGTGCGGGCGCCGACTCGGCGACCTGGTGCTGACGATGTGCTTCAGCGGTCAGCCCCTGGAGGCGGTCAGCTTTATCGGAAGTGTCTCCCTCGCGCGGCAGCACCACCTCCTGCCGGCAGTGCACGAGAGGGTGCGGGAGGAGATTGCGCTCTTAGACACGGTGCCCCGTAGCCTGAGGGTGACCCCCCTCGGCGAGGCGACGGTGGTCCTCGGCGCGTTCCTGCACGCGCGCGACCTGCTCTTCCCCTTCCTCGCGGCGTAGTTGCCCGCAGGGGCACGCGCCCTTCCGGACCCAGCCCTGTCCCGCCGGCACCGCTATTCCGGCAGCAGCAAGCAGGCGCGAGTACCGCGCGTGCCATCGACGCGGTTCTCGAAGCTCAGGTGGCCGCGCAACTGCTCCACCGCCAGGCGCTGGATGATCGTCAGCCCGAGGCCAGCATCGCGACCGGCGTCGAACCCGTCCGGGAGGCCGTCCCCGTCATCGACGACGACCACCTCGATCGTGCCCGTGCCGTTCTCGCTGCCGACGCGCCGCGCCGTCACCGTCACGTTTCCAGTCGTCCGCTGGGAGAAGCCGTGCTCGATCGAGTTGCAGAAGAGCTCGTTCAGGATCAACGCCAGGAGCGTTCCGCGACGCGCGCCCACGTCGGCGTGCGCGTCAGTGGCAATGAATGTCACGCGCGTGTCCCGGGGGAGGAGGTCCGCGATCGCGATGTCCGCAACCCGCCGGGCAATCTCCCCGACCGTCGCCCGGCCCATTTGCGTTCCCGAGGTCGGCGAGTCCTGAGACAACAGGTCGTGTGCCGCGCTGAGGCTCTCGACCTGCGAGCAGGACACGGCGAGGGTCGCGCGGGCCTCACCGCTGCGGGTGCGCCGCATCTGCATGCGCAAGAGCGACGCCATCATCTGGAGGTTGTTCTTGACGCGGTGGTGGAGCTCCTGGAGCAGCACGCTCTTCATCTCGAGCGCCTGGCGCGTCTCGTCGTACAGGCGGGCGTTCTCGATCGCAATCGCGGCGTCGTCGGCGAAGGCGGTCAGCATGTGGATCTGGTCGCTCGTGAACTCGCGCCGTTCCCGGGTGTAGACCGACACGCCTCCGAGGGCGCGCCCACGGCTCATCACCGGAACCGAGAAGACCGAGCGATACCCCTCCTCGATGACCCAGCGGGCGACGGACGGGGCCTGCAGGCGCACGTCCTCCTGGGCATCGAAGATGACGACCGGCTGGCGACTGGCGACGGCGAGGCCGACCGCGCCCTCGCCGACGGGCACGGCGATCCCGCGGTAGGCGTCGGACAGGTTGTACGAGGCCGCCATGGTGAGGAGGCCGGTCCGCTCGTCCAGGACGAAGATGCCCGCCATGTCGGTGTTGGTGATCTGGGCGGACTGGCGCGCCACCTGGTCGAGCACGTCCTCGAGGTCGAGGGTGGAGACGATGGAGGCGTTGACCCGCTGCAAGGCCTCGAGCTGCCGCACCTTCTCCCGGAGCCGCCCGTCCGTCAGGCCGTAGAGGCGGGCATTCTCGATCGCGATGGCGACCTGGCCAGCGACGGCCTCGACGAAGGCGACCTCGTCGGAGGTGAAGGCCTTGACGGCGCGCGTCATGAGGCCGAGGACGCCGACGAGCTTGTTCGTGGCATCGGCGGACCCCGTGTCGCCGGTCCGGAACAGGATGATCGGGACGGAGAGCCACCCGTGGAACTGCTCCTCCTGGAGCGACGGCACGTAGCGCCAGCGCTCGTCCTGCCAGGCGTCCGCGACGGTCACGGGCGTCCCGTGGCGGGCGGTCCACCCGGTGATGCCCTCGCCGATCGCCAAGCTGTGGCTGCCGACCATGTCGGCGTTCAAGCCGTTGGTCGCGCGAAGCACAAGCTGGTTGCCCCCTTCGAGGAGGTAGATGTTCGCGGCATCGACGTGGGCGACCTCGCGCACGACGGCGATCGTCTGGTTGAGGACGCGCCCGAGGTCGAGGCTCGAGTTGATGACGGCGTTGATCCGTTCGAGCGCGGCAAGCTCGGCGACACGCGAAGCGAGGGGGTTAAGGGCGCGGTGCGCGTCACCGGGGGTCCACTCGACCGACTGGTAGCCAGCGACCAGGGCCTCGAGGATGACCGGGGCGGCACTTCGAACCGCCCGGACTTCCGGCGCGAACGGTGCCGAGGCGGCGGCGATGCCCGCAAGGCGTTGCACGGTGCGGCCGACGGCACCGGACAGGGGATCGTCACCGGACAGGGGATCGTCACCTTGGCCCGACGGCCCGCGATCCCGCCCCGTCCCCCGTGCCTCGGCATGTCTCTCGGCGAGGAGGGTGCCTTCCTGGCGCATGACCCGCCGGAGGTTCCGGAACCCCGAACCGGTCTCGAGCACGAGGATCCGCTGCCAGCCCGCGAACCGCAAGTCCCGCCCGCGCATCCGTTCGGGCGCGCCATCCGTCAGGCGCCCTGGTGCCTCCGGCCCCGTTTCGGCCTCGTCCGGGGCATCCGGGCCAGGTTCGAGGAGCCACCTGGTGAAGGCGGCAACCTCATGCGCCGGCGCGCCGCTGCGGGACGGCCCCGCCTCCACGGTCGGGCGTCGCCAGGCACTTGCCGGGCGAGGGCTACTTGCCGGGCGAGGGCTACTTGCCGGGCGAGGGCTACTTGTGCGGTCAATGGACATCGGTGTGGCCGTGTTGGGGACCGGTCCTGGGAGACCGGTCCCGTGGCGTCGGGATACGGGCGCTAGGGTAGCCCCACGGGGTCAGGGTAGCCCCACGGGGTCAGGGTAGCCCCACGGGGTCGTAGGTGGCGCGGACCTGACCACCGGTCGCGAGTTCGACGACGGGAGGGGCTGCCCAAGGCAAGGGCGCGGTCGCGCTCGAGGGGAACGCGCCGGTCGCCCGCGCGACGTCACCGGCGCGGAGGGTCTCCCGGCCGGTTTCGTCCGGACGATTCCCGGCGGATGGAGCTGGCAAGCGGGCAATCCCGCGCGCATACGGGCGCACGACCCATCGACCGAGGCGCGAGGCTGGCGCGGTCGCAGGCCCGAGGTGCGCGTCGACCGGAGGGAGCCCGTCCGGCTCGGCGTCGGCAGGCGCATCGCTGGCGGCCCATCCGTTAGCCAGCAGCCAAGCGTCCACCACGTGGCGTGGCATGCCGGCGGCGAGGATGGCGTCGAACCCGTCAAGCAGCTCGCTTTCGCCGTCGACGGGGCGCCACCGCAGGAGGCCGCCTTCGAGGAGTTGCACGACGTCGTCACCGAGGGCGAACCGACGCGAGAGCGGGAGCCCCAGGCGCACCGCGCCACCCAGGTTGACGTAATCACGGTAGAGCATGATGCCCTGCTCGTCGGTGATGGTGAAGCCCGAGCCGATGCCGGGCGCGCGCGTGCCGATCTCGACGGGTGCGGGGAAGAAGCGCCCGTCGGCCCCGTCCGGCCCGGCGCGGAAGGCGACGGCAGCGGCGAGGCGCTCCCCGCGCCATGCCTCGACGCGCCGGGCGGCCCCCGCGCTGAGCAGGCCGAACGAGGACTTGAGGTGCAGGACGCGCGCGAGGGCGCTGGCGAGGCGTTCGCCGGCAAGCGAGCCGTCGGCACACGCCGCCTCGAGGCCCTCGACGACGGACCGGTGTTCCGCGGGAGAGTAGTCGGAGAGGATCAGGTCCACCCCGGCCGTGAGGGCCGCGATCGCGGCATCGACGACGTCACGCTCGTCGGAGACCGCGCGCATCTTCAACTCGTCGGTGATGACGACGCCGGCGAAGCCGAGGTCCCGGCGCAGGAGGCCATTGACGACGGGTCCGGAGAGGGACGCGGGAGCGGTCGGGTCGATCGCGGGCACGAGGACGTGGCCGACCATCACCATGCCCGGTCCACCGGAGCGGAGGGCCTCGGCGAACGGGCGCAGGTCTTCCGACCTCAGTCGTTCCTGGTCGTGGGCGAGGACGGGCAGGAGGAGGTGGGAGTCGCCGGTGGCGCGCCCGTGACCGGGGAAGTGCTTGAGGACGGGCACGATGCCCCCGGCGCGCAGGCCATGGGCGTACGCGGTCGCCAGCGATGCGACGGCAGGCGCGGTGGACGCGAACGCGCGGGAGCCGATGAAGCCCCCGGACGGCAGGCTGATGTCCGCGACGGGTGCGAGGTTGACGTTGATGCCGAGCGCCCGGAGGACGGCGGCGTCCGCCTCGCCACGGGCGGTGACGCCCGCCTCGCCGCCACCGGCGAGCTGTGCCGCCGACGGGGTCGGGCCGGTGATGGCGCGGAGGGCGTTGACGGTGCCGCCCTCGAAGTCCGTGGCAATGAACGGGTCGATCCCGGCGGTCGCGGCGCGCGTCGACGCGTGGATGCCGCCGACAAGGGCAGACAGCTGGTCGCGGTCCTGGACGTTGCGCCCGAGGAGGAAGACGCCGGCGGGGGCGGTTTCCTCGACCCGGGCGCGGAGGGCGTCCGAGAAGGTGGTCCCGGAGATGCCGAGGACCAGGAGTTGCCCTACCCGCTGGCGTACCGACCAACCGTCGGCGAGGTGCAGGAGGTCGGCGTGGTCGGCGTCTGCTCCGACCAGCGGCGCGCCGGCGAGGGGCGCATCGCAGCGCAAGGGGGCGGCGCTTGCCGTGTGGGCAGGGACTGACGAGGCGGCAATGATCGCCAGCGCGCCGGCCGCACGCGCGGCGCGGCTGACCCACGTGCGGGCATCGTTCATTGCCCTCTCCCGCCGCAGCGGGGGAGGGATCGCGTACGCGGATAACGATGGTGGGGGTGGTGCTTCCCTCTCCCGCCGCAGCGGGGGAGGGACCGCGTACGCGGATAACGATGGTGGGGGTCGTATCGGGGCTGGGGTGGTGCTTCCCTCTCCCGCCGCAGCGGGGGAGGGATCGCGTACGCGGATAACGATGGTGGGGGCGTCCTGCTTCCCTCTCCCGCCGCAGCGGGGGAGGGACTGAGGGTGGGGGTGGTGCTTCCCTCCCCCGCCGCAGCGGGGGAGGGATCGCGTACGCGGATAACGATGGGGGGGGCGTCCTGCTTCCCTCTCCCGCCGCAGCGCGGGGCGCTTGCGGCCAATGCAGGCGGATAACGATGGTGGGGGACGATGGTGGTGCAACCCTCTCCCGCCGCCGCGTGGGAGTTTTCAACCGCGTACGCGGATAACGATGGTGGGGGCATCCGCTGTCCGGCTATCGCCTGGTTGCCGTGACCCGGAAGTCGACCGGCAGTTGCGTCGCCGGGACCATCGGCGAGATCGCCACGATCACCCGCGTCACGGTGCGGCCAAAGTCCGGAACGACGAGCGTGCCACTGGCGCGACCGTCGGCGCCACGTGCCATGGGGATCACCTCGACGCGCGTCGCCCCGGTCCCTTCCACGATCGCGCGTGACGCCCACTCGACGGAGACGGCATTGGTCGTCTCCACGAAGCCGAGCGACCGCCAGCCGGCATCGGTCCCAGTGGACGCTCCCCTCCCCGTCATGCGGAGGTTGGTGATGGCGAGGCCGGGCCCGTGAAAGGCTTGGTCCGTGACTTGGAAGACGCGGACCTGGGCGACCTTCCCGGCCGCCGCGGCGAGATCGAACCGCATCGGTAGCCATTGCGGTGCGCTGCCGTCGCCGCTGCGCCCGGTCAGCGCGTGACCGGGGTTCTGGCCAACCGGGTTCGCCTCGGTCGTGCCCGTCCCGGCAACGGTCCGCCACGTGCAACCGCCGTCGAGGGAGAGCGCGACGCCGGCATGGTCGTAGTCCGCCTCGAGGTCCCAAGCGGCGTCGAACTCAAGGGCCGGCATCGCCGCGCCACGCAGGTCGACCACGAGCGACAGGGTTGCGTTTACCTCGTCCGCCGGGTAGGCCCACCAGAAGTTGCCGCCGCCCGGAGGCTCGTCCGCGACGGCACGCGCGGTGGCGTCGCCGTCGATCCGGAGCTCCAGGTCCCCGCCGTCCGGGGGACCGGTCGGCACGACCTCGAGCACGCGCGCGCCGTACGGGGCGAGGGCGCCACTGGCGGTCGCGGGCGCGATCGCGTCCCCGACCACCATGCGCTCCGACGGCGCGCCGCGTTCCGCGAGGGTCGGCAGGTGATCAAAGGCAAAGCGCCCGTCGCCGATGCCCGGGTCGTCGAGGACGGTGGCCACGAGGAAGTCGGCGAAGAGGTCGTCGAATGTCGATGGGGCCGCCGGCGTTCCCGGCGGCCGGGCCGGGACCGGGCCGGCGAAATACCGGTCGATCACCTGGGTCGACGTGCCCGAGGTCTCGATGATGGCGCGCAACCGGTCGTTGCCTCCGGCTCGGAACCCGAGGTACCGGACGATCAGCGAGGCCGCGCCGTAATGCGGTACGGCATCCGAGGGGCGGATTGCCCACCCGGTCACCGGCGTTTCGAGGCGATGCAGGTACGAGCGCACCGGCGCCGTCTGCGGATGTCCGGCCAGGGCCATCGCCAGTTCCGATGCGCCCTCGTTCAGCCACGAGTCCTGCTGCGGGTGGCGGACGAAGTGGAGGAAGTGCTGTACCTCGTGCGCGAGGACGCCGTCGAAGGACGGGTGCCCCGGCCGGTGGACATCGCTGTTCATGTAGACCATCACGCGCTCGTTCGAGTGCGGCGAGATCGAGGCGGGGACAAGGTCGCTCGAGCTGAAGTACCCGCCGACGCCGGGGACGTGGCCACTGAAGACGGTGACGCGCGACGGCGACGGCATCGGGCCGAACGTCGCTTCGAGCGCCGGAAGCGTGACCCGCTCGAACGTCTCGACGGTGGACGTGACGGCCTCGGGCGCGACGCGCACCCCGTCCTCCACGTAGAGGAGCAGGTGGTCGGAGACAGCCCTCAGGGTTGCCTGGGCGTCCATGTACGTGCGACGGCGCTCGTCCAGGACCTTGAAGCGGCGCGGCTCGCCAATCGCAGCGTCGTGCCAGAATGGCACCGGCGTCGGCATCGGGTCGGTGCACGTCCCCTTTAGCTGCCGGGCGAGGGCGATCTCGTCCCGTGCCGGGGGCGTCTCCGTCGACAAGAAGCGGCGGGTGCGGTCCGCCGCGATCGCAAGCTGGTTGGTGTCAAGCTGGACAGGCGTCGCCCCGGCCTCGGCGCCGGTGCGAGGTGCGACGGGGGCCGCGATGAGGGCGCACGCGAAGGTGGCGGCGACGAGGCTCCACGCGAGGGGTGCCATCCTTTGGCCTGGGCCGGGACGGGGGCGCGAACCATCGACCATGCGCGGGAGCATATCCGTGGGGCGATCGGGCGCGGGGGCCGGCCGTCCCGTTTTTCGCGCCATCGGCGGGCGCGTACGCGGAGGATGCCCCCACCCTCAGTCCCTCCCCCGCCGCAGCGGGGGGAGGGATCGCGTACGCGGAGGACGATGGTGGTGCTTCCCTCTCCCGCCGCAGCGGGGGAGGGACTGAGGGTGGGGGTCCTTCCCCCCTTCCCCGCTGACGCGGGAGTTTTGAGGAGCGGGGCGGGCGATCTGCGGGAGGCGACGATCCAGGACGCGTGGGCCGCGACGGCCGGGCGTGTCGTTCCGGTCCGCGCGGGCGTCCCCCTTCGCGTTCGCTATCCCGGGTGGCGCAATCGCGGCGCCGGGCCCGACTTTCGTGACGCGGTCCTTGACGAGGGAAACGCCACGCTTCGCGGCGACGTCGAGGTGCATCGCGACGCCCGCGACTGGGAGCGTCATGGTCACGGTGGCGACGCGCGGTACGCGAACGTGGTGTTGCACGTCGTTGGTGACACCCCCGAGGAGGGCGCTCCCGGTCCTGCGCGCGTCGTGCTGTTTGCCTCGCTCACTGGTGGCGACCCGCCACGTGAAGCGTCGCCGTTCGCCTGCCGGGCGGGAGAAGGGGCTATCGATCCGGCCGAGGTGGCACGACGCCTTGTCTCGATGGGCCTCGCGCGCCATCGCGCGGCGTCGGCTCGGATTGGCGCCCGGCGTGCAGGCTCCATCACCCCAAGGGGCGTGCCGGGAGTGCCAGACGCGACGCGGGCCGGGGAAGCCGACCTTGATCAAATCTCCTTCGAGGAGATCGCGAGCGCCCTCGGGTACGCCGGGAATGAGGGGCCGATGCGACGGTGCGCGCGTGCCCTGCCGTTGGCGGCGATCCGCGCGATGCCCGCCACCTCCGGCCCGAGCGACCCGGACGATGGGGCTGTCGACCCGGCGGTGCGGGCGCTTCTCGACGTGGCGGGTCTCGGTGCGCCTGACGGCGGCACGATCCAACGGCGATCATCCCCCGCGACGGGCAATCGGCTGGCAGGCGGCGCGATCCGGTGGGCGCTTGCCGGAGCGCGACCGGGGAACCATCCGCGCCGGCGCCTTGCGCAGCTGGTCGCGATCGCGCGGTCGTGGCCGCAGGGCGGGATGGTCGCCGCCGTGCAGGCAATCATGAACGAGACGGGGGGATCGCCCCGCCGCGCAGGGCCGCGATTGCGCGCGCTGGTCGCGACGGGGGCGCGCCTGGTGGGTGCCGCCCGGGGTGGACCCGCGCCGTCGACGTCCCGGGCGGGCGACATCGTCGTGAACGTGCTGCTGCCGTTGGCACGCGCGGTGGCGAGGCGCGCCGGAGATGACGTGGGTGTCGCAAGGGCCGACGCGGCGCTCGTGGCGCATCCGCCGCTCGCGACCAACGCGGTGATTGCGCGCGTCGCGGAGCGCCTCGGGTACGCCCCGCGGGATGTCGCGCGTACCGCCGCGGCGCAACAGGGGCTGATCGCCATCTGGGACGGCCCGTGCCGCCCGCTGCAGTGCGCCGGGTGTCCGCTGGCCGTCAAGGTGCCCCACGACGGGTGAAGGCCGGCCGGGTCCGCAGCCCGCACGTCACCCAACATCCCGGAGCGGGCAAGGTCTTTCACCCGCGAGACCAGACCCCACCATCGTTATCCGCCTTCATTGGCCGCAAGCGCCCCGCGCTGCGGCGGGAGAGGGAAGCACCGCCGCCCCGGGACGGCCCTTTCATTGGCCGCAAGCGCCCCGCGCTGCGGCGGGAGAGGGAAGCCCCGCCGCCCCGGGACGGCCCTTTCATTGGCCGCAAGCGCCCCGCGCTGCGGCGGGAGAGGGAAGCACCGCCGCCCCCCGCCCCGGAGCGGGCAAGGTCTTTCACCCGCGAGACCAGACCCCGGATCACTTCAATGACGGGACCCCGGCTGGCCACGCGAACGGGCGTCGTGCGGCGGTGCGACGCGATGCTAGGCGGTGATCGAGATGCCGAGTTCCCGCACGCGCGCACCAACGACAGCGACCTCGTCGGCGTCCGGAGTGTGCAGCGGGGCGGCGAGGACCGGGTGGGTGATGACGCCCAGGGAGGTGAGGGCAGCCTTCATCCCCCCGAAGCTGCGCGCGTGGCGACCGCCGGCCGTCAGGTCGAGGAGGCCCATCGCGCCATCAACCATCAGTTGCGCGGCGCGCGCGGTGTCGTGGTTCCCGCGCAAAGTCTCGTGCCAGGCGTCGACGCACGCCCGTGGCACGACGTTCGCGATCCCCGGGATGCACCCGTGGATGCCGGGGATGAGCGCCACCTCGGTCATGGCCTTCGACCCGAGGAAGATGCGAAGGGGTACGCCGGCGGCGGCGATGGCGCCAGCGAGGTCGCGCGCCCACGGCACGTCGCCCTGACTGTCCTTGATGCCGGCCACCGTGCCTTCGGTCGCCAGCTGCACGATGGTGTCGATCTCGACGCGGGTCTTGACCGTGGACGGGATGTTGTAGACGTACAACGGCAGGGCGATCGCGTCCCGCACGCGCCGGTAGAGGTCGAGCAGTTCCTCCTGGCTATTGGTGTAGTAGTAGGGCGGGGTGACGGCGATCGCGTCCACGCCGGCGGCGTCGGCGCGCCGGGCATGGTGCAGCGTCAGTCGCGTGCTGCAGTCCGACACGTTGGCGATGACCGGCAACTTGCCGTCAAGGGTCTCCACGACCGTGGCGATGACGTGTTCGCGCTCGTCAGCATCGATGCAGGCGAACTCGCCGGTGGTGCCGCAGGCCCAGATGCCGTCGACGCCCCCGTTGGCGAGGTAGCGCACGAGGCGCGCGAGGGACCGGAGGTCGACCTCGCCGCCGGGCGTGAGAGGGGTAAGGATCGGCGGCACGATACCGCCGAGGGGTTCGAGTTCTGCAGACATCGGTGCCTCCAGTGGGCGCGCACGGGCGGCGAAAGGTGCCGTCACCGGTTCCTATTGTGACGCCTTGCTACGCGAGGCGCATCTCGTGGCGGGTCGCCCCTGCGATTGCGCCGGTCGCGGCGGCGCCATTGAGAGCGATCGCCACGGATGGCGCGAAGTACGGGAAGTCCCACGAGACGCGGTCGCCCGCCCGCTTGCCCGGAACCGGGAAGAGCCGCGCGGTCAGGGGCTTGTCCAGGCGCACCGCGAGGGTCGCCATGTCGAGGATCACGGCGCCGAGGGTGGCGCCATCGACGTCGCCCGGCAGGGGAACGGTGTCCAGTCCAAGGCCACAGACCGTGCTGGCGAGGAGGAGGCGGTCGATCGACACGTGGCCCTCGGCGGCGCGCACGGCGAGGGTCGCGTCCTCGAGGACGGGCATCATCAGCCCCGAGAACCCGGCGGGGCGGAAGGCGCCGGCGGCGGTGCGTCCGGCCATGCCGGTGCGGCCCGCCACCTCGTGGAGGCACTCGGTCAGGAAGCTGGCGACGAACGTCGTTCCCGGGCCGCCGAACGCGGGCAGGCCGATGGCCTCGAAGGCGGCACCGATCGACGATCCGGCTGCGGGGAACGGTGCCGGGGAGAAGTCGACGCCGACGAAGCGCGCTCCGGGATGCTTCGCGACGGCCGCGCGTGCCAGTCCGGCGACCCGGTCGACCGCGGTAGCCAAGCCGTTGACGAGGCGGGTGCGGGCGTCCTCGAGGTCGCGCGCGCCGCCGAAGGCCGCCTCCACGACATCAGCGCACTCGAGGGCGAGGCCGACGGCCATCCCCGGAGCGCGGTCGTGGTAGGCGGCTGGGAAGAACGGCACGTGCGCGCCGCAGTTCGCGATCGCGGCGAACCGGAGGTTGCCGAAGCCGTCGTTCCCGGTCTGCGCGATGGCGGCGACGACGTCCCCGGCCATCCGGCAGGCATCCATGGCGATCGTGCCGGCACCCGCGGAGGTGCGGCTTCCGACCGTCGCGGTGATGGCGACCCGCCCGGTTCCCCCCACGATCGCTGGCGCGGCCTCGAGGAGCGGTTGCCAAGCGCCGTCGGGCAAGGCGACGGCGTCGATGGTGCCCAGCGAGACGAACCCGAACCCGTGCGCCGGGGCGAGGGTGTCGAGGGCAAGCGCGAGGTCCCGGAGGCGAGCGGCGCCGTCCGTGCCGGTGCCGACGGTGTCGACCGGTGGGAGGGCGATGCGGACGGTCTGTACTTCGAGGTCGGCCGCCTCGAGGGCGTGGCGGACGGCATCTGCGAGGGTCTCGGCGCCGCGCATGGCGGAGATGGGGTCCGCCGGGTCGACGGCGGCGAAGACGGTGACGGCGCGCACCTTCATTTTGGGATGGTCCTTGGGTCGTTGAAGTGCGGGAATGGTGCCATTGAGTGGCGCGATCGGGAGGCATCCTGCCGGCCGCCAAGCCCGCACGTCGCTCGGGAAGGAGGGTCGGGCAGGCGCGCGACGAGGATGGTGGCGCGCGTGGGGGCACCGGGTGGTGCACGGTCCTAGCCCACCACCCGACGCGCAGTTGAATGAGGACGTTCACGATGCTCGCGCCAACGAACGCAAACGTTCATAACGTTCGCGCCAATGAACGAGAGCATTCATAACGAGGTAGCCTTGCGAGGTTGCCACCGAGGTCGGCGACTCGTAATGGAGCGGAGTAATGGGCGGGGCAGCCACGAAGCGGGTCACTGGCTATTACGACCGGGCGGTCGCGTCTGGCGAACGGTGGGGCGCTTTCGTCCCGTTCGACCTGCCTCCGTTCGACCCGCCGCTGGCCGTGTCGGCCGAGGCGGTCGCCCGGGCCGAGTCCGCCTTGGCGCGCCTGCGCGACGCGTCGCCGCTCGTCCCCTCGGTCGACTGGTTCACCTTTGCCTTGGCGCAGAAGGAAGCGGTCCTTACCTCGCAGCTCGAGGGCACGCGTGCGACGATGGGCGACGTACTCGACTGGAGGGCGCGGTCCGGCGGGGGCGTGGGCGTCGGGCCGTCCGGAGACGTCGCGGAGGTCGCCAACTACACCGAGGCGATGGCGTACGCGTTTGACCAAATCGCGTCGCCGGCTGGCCTGCCGATCTCGTCCCGCCTGCTGGATGGGGCGCACCGAATCCTCCTTCAGGGAATGCGCTCGGCGGACCGCCTTCCCGGCGAGGCGAGGCGGTCGCAGAACTGGATCGGCGGCACCCGCCCGGGAAATGCCACGTACGTGCCTCCACCGCATGCCGAGGTCGCGCGACTGCTTTCGGCCCTGTTCGGGTACGTCCACCGCGGCGATGGCGCCCATTCCCCGGTCGTCCGCACGGGCCTCGTCCACGCCCAGTTCGAGATGATCCACCCGTATCTCGACGGTAACGGCAGGATCGGGCGGCTCCTTGTAGCGCTGCTCCTGGCACACTGGGGCCTCCTCGAACGGCCAGTGTTGTATGTCAGTCTGGCGCTGAAACGACGGCGCCGCGAGTACTACGACCGCTTAGCAGACATCCCAGCGCGCGGCGACTGGGAGGGGTGGATCGGGTTCTTCCTCGATGCGATCGCGGAGGCATCGGACCAAACGGTGTCCGACATCCACGCCCTCGCGCGAAGCGTCGAGTCGGACCGTCGGAGCATCATCGACCTTCCGGACGTGACGGTGGCGGCGATCCGGTTGTTCGAGTTACTGCCGCGCTACCCGGTAGTCTCCGTGGCGACGGTTGCGCACCAGCTTGGGCTGTCGAAACCGACGGCGACGCGCGCGATCGAGACGGTCGTGCGCGCGGGTGTGCTGACCGAACAAACTGGGCGGGCACGGGGGCGCCAATGGGCGTACGGGGCATACCTCGCCACGCTCGTAGCCGAGACGGAACTGCCGTAGGCGCAGGTGCTCAGCGCCACGTTCGGGTCGAGGCGCCCGAGGGCGAGGGGGAGAAGGACGCAGTTCCATCTGCCGCACTCGCCCCACGCTGCGGCGGGAGGGGGAGGCACCACCCCCTCCCACGCTGTGGCGCGAACGCGGGGAAAACACCGCGCGACGCCTATATTTACGTTTATGGTGACGACCCAAACCGAAGGCGGGCCGGAAGCGGACGCGACGCTTCCCCGCGTGCCGCGCCCAACCCCCGAGGTCGCCGCGGCGGTCGCGGCATTCGCGGCGCGCTACCCCTTCCCCCTTGACGTCTTCCAGGTCGAGGCGGCCCATGCCCTCGAGGCCGGCCGCTCGGTCCTGGTCGCCGCGCCGACCGGTACGGGCAAGACGGTCGTGGCCGACTACGGCGTCGAGCTCGCGCGACGGCTCGGCATGCGCGCGATCTACACCGCGCCGATCAAGGCGTTGTCGAACCAGAAGTTCCACGACTGGCGGGCGGTACACGGCGACGACGTCGGCCTCCTGACGGGCGACGTCTCGGAGAACCCGGACGGAAGCGTCCTCGTGATGACGACCGAGGTGCTCCGCAACATGCTGTTGCGCGGCGGCGACGCGTTGCGCGACACCGCGGTCGTCATCTTCGACGAGGTGCACTTCCTCGCGGACCCGGAGCGCGGCACGACGTGGGAGGAGGCCATCCTCTCGTGCCCGCCCCACGTCCGCCTCGTCTGCCTGTCAGCGACGATCTCGAACGCCCCCGAGATCGCGCGATGGATCGGGCGCGTCCACCGCGAGGTCACCCTCGTCGAACACCCGGTGCGGGCGGTGCCGATCGACCACCTGTACCTGCACGACGGCGCACTGTGGCCGCTGGTCGATGCCGACGGTACCCGCCACCAGCCATCGCGCACCGGCGGCGAATTGCGGGTTCCCCGCCCGGTCGGCGTGACCCGCGGCGCCCGCCCGAATGACCCGCCCCATCCGCGCGACGTCCTCGGCATTCTCGGGTCGCATGGGATGCTGCCGGTGATCTGGTTCCAGTTCGGTCGGCGCGCCTGCGAGGTTGCCGCCTCGGCGTGCTTGCAACCGGGCGGGCGTGGCGGCGTGCCGGTCGACTTCGGCGGCGACCGCGAGATGCACCGGCGGCGCACTGAACGCGTCGCGGCGACGCTTGCGGTCCTTCGGCCCGAGGATCGCGCCCTTCAACAGGTCCAGGAGATCGTGCGCCTCGTCGACCACGGCCTCGCCTTCCACCATGCGGGCGTCCTGCCGGTCCTCAAGCAACTGGTCGAGGGGCTGTTCACCGACGGCCTATTGGCCGCCGTCTTCGCGACGGAGACGCTGGCACTGGGCGTCAACATGCCGGCGCGAAGCGTGGTGGTGACCGAACACACCAAATACGACGGTACGTCGCGCCGCGTGCTGTTGCCGAACGAGTACCAGCAACTCGCCGGGCGCGCGGGGCGGCGAGGCATGGACGCGCGGGGCTTCGCGGTGAACCTCGAGAGCCCGTGGACGACGTGCGCCGAGGTGCAGGACATCGCCACGGCGCCGCTCTTCCCGGTGCGGAGTGCGTTCACCGCCCGCTACCACACGGTGGCGAGCCTGTGGGACGGCACGGTGCGCGGGCGCGACCGCCTCGAACGGCTGTTCTCGTCAAGCCTGCGCCAGTTCCAGACGGACGACGCGCTCCGGGCGGTCGTCGACGAGGTCGAGGAGTTGCGCACGGAAGTGCGGGCGCGCCATTACACGTGTCCCGTGGACGGGGTTGCGGACGACGCCGTGGTGGAGTACGGCGCGTGGCGTCGCGACCTTGCCGAGGCGCGTCGGCAGGTCGTGCGCGGGCGCACCGCGCTCGCAGGGGCGGCGCGCGATGCGGGACACCTGCCGTGGACGCCGCCGGCGCCGGGGATGGTCAAGCGCGCGATGGGGGCGTTCACTGGCGGCGAGGTCGTGCACCTCTCCGACTGGCGGGCCGGAACCGACGTGGCGGTCTCGGCCGCCGGGCCGGGCGCCTGGGCGGTCTTCCTGCGTCGGGAGGGCACCGGGCCGGGAGTGTTTCTCGTCGGCGAGGAGGTCGTGCCGGTACCGCAATGGGCGATGATCACGCGCCTCGGCCCCCCGCGAGGTGGGACGACGCGGATTGCGGTGCCGGCGGCGTTGCGGGACGCGCTCGTGGGGGATCCCGTCGACGCGTACGAGGCAAGCCTGCGCGCGGGCGTGTCGGGACGCCTGGTCGCCCTCGACCTGCCCGACGCGTCGCGCCACGAAGCGAACCGCGAGGCGCGCCAGGCGGCCCTGGAAGCGCGCCTCCTGACGCCGCACCTCGAACGTGAGGCGTCCCTCGCGACCGGGTTGGTCGCCCACGCGTGCCACGCCTGCACGTACCGGGCGACGCACGAGCGCGCGTGGAAGCACGAGCGCGAGGCACAGGTCTCCCTGCAAGCGGCGGAGGCCGAGGCATCGAGCGTCGAACGCCTCGCGGCGACGCAGGCGACGCGGACCCTCGACGCCATCGTCGGCGTGCTCGGCGAGTTCGGGGTCTTGACGCCGACGCGCGACGGCCTCGCCGCGCCGACCGACATGGCGATCGCGCTGACGTCCATCTACGACCCGACCGGCCTGTTGCTCCTGAATGCCGCACGCCGGGGCTGGTTCGACCAGCTGAACCCGGCCGACATGATGGAGGTCGTGTCGTGGTTCTGCTTCGACCGCGACACGGTGCGGTGGAACCGGTTCCGGGTATCGACGCTCGTGCGGGAGGTGCGCGACCGGCTATCCGAACTGTCGCAAGCGCTTGCCGATGCCGAGGAGCATGCGGACCTTCCTCCAACCTCGGGTCCGAGCGTCGTGCTTGAGGGGCCGGTGACCGCGTGGTGCCGGGGCGCGACGTTCGCCGACCTCCTTGACGGCATCGGCGTCGCCGAGGGCGACCTCCTTCAAGTGCTCAACAAGACCTTGGACCTGGCGTCGCAACTGCGCGAGGGCGCGCGGGCGATGGGCATGGGCGAGGCTGGTGACACCGGGCACCCGGCACCGCGGATTGTCAACCGGGGACGGGCGCGCCGATCCGATGCGTCCTACGCCCGCGAACCGGGCGAGACTTCGGCAGGGGATCCGGGGCAACCCGCGGGGCAGTCGCTGGTGGCGCGCCTCGAGGAGGGTGACCGCCTGGTCCGGCGAGGCCTCGTCTCGGAGTCGCTGCGCCTGATCGTGGCTGGGGCAGGGCCGGAGACGACATCGACTGACGCGGCGGTCGCCGGAGCGCTCGCTGCCGCCGAGCGCGCCGCGCCGGCCCGTGAGAAGCCGCGCCGACGCCGTGTCGCGACGCTGCGACGAACGCCCCCTCCCCCAGCCCCTCCCCCGCTTCGCGGGAGAGGGGAGTAGCGCCCGCCTTCTGCCGCAAGCGCCCCGCGCTTCTCCGGAGAGGGGAGTAGTGCCCTTGATCGACTAGGCGGGACGCGTCGCGCCGTCGATGGCCGGGTACAGGGCGACGTAGCGCCGGAAGAGGTCGTCGTACGTCGCGCGGTGCGCCGGGTCAGGGAGGATCGGGTCACCGAAACGGACCATCCCGTCGCTCGCAACGTCGAGTGACGCGAAGTCCCCGGCGCCGGTCGCGGCCAGGATCGCGCTGCCGAGGACGCCGTTCTCCGTCGTCTCGCACGGGCGCATGGCCAAGCCGGTCACGTCCGCCTTGATGCGGTTCCAGAGGTCGATTCGCGCCCCCCCGCCGGCGACGCGGACCTCGCGGATGGGCGTACCGCCGTTCTCGACCGCCAGGCCGAGGATGTGGCGGATGGAACAAGCGACACCCTCGAGGACGGCGCGAACCAGGTGGCCGGGTTCGGTGGCGGTCGACAGGCCGGTGAAGGCGCCCCGGACCCGCGGGTTCCAGATCGGCGCGCGCTCCCCTTCGAGGTATGGCAGGAAGGTGACGCCCCCGGCGCCCGGGTCGACGCCTTCGGCAAGGGCGACCGCGGCGGCGTGCGCCGCCTCGCCCGGCATGTGGCTTGAGGGCAGCGCGATGGTGCGCGCGACCCACCCGAGCGAGGCGCCGCTTGCCTGCGTCGGGCCGTAGATGATCCACCGGCCGGTATCGACGATGCGCGCGGCCATCAGCGGTCCGAGGCGCGGTGGCGCGCCGGCGATGGTCACGCCGGTGACCTCCGACGTGCCCGAGACGTCGCCAGCGAGCCCGGGATGCCCGAGGGCGCCGGACCCGAGCATCGCGGCCATCGCGTCGGTCCACCCGCAAGTGACGGGGATTCCCGCGCGCAGACCCGTGGCACGTGCCGCTTCCTTGGTCACCCTCCCGACGACGTCGCGAGGCGTGCCTGCAGGCGGGACGAGGGCGCCGGGCAGGCGTCCGAGCGTCTCGATGCCGTCGATGGTGCGCATGGTCGCCTGATGCACCAGGCCCTTCGCGGACCAGGCGTCAGTGCGCATCTCGCCGGTCAAGGAGTAGTGGACGAAGTCCTTCGGGAGGAGGATGTGCGCCGCGCGGGCGAGCGTCTCCGGTTCGTGAGCCGCAAGCCAGCGACCGCGCGCCAGCGGATTCGACGCGTCCACGGGCCACGACATGCCGATGAGGTCGGCCATCGTCGCGGCCGGCACCTCGCGTGCCAAGTCGGCCGCCTCGGCGCCGGCGCGGGTGTCCTGCCAGAGGATTGCGGGACGGACCGGTTCGCCGCGGGCGTCGAGGAATAGGTGCGTCGGGGCCTGCCCGGACCCGCAGAGGCCGGCGATCCGTGACGCGTCGATGCCGGGTGACGCGAGCAACTCTCGGATGCACCGCGTCGCGGCGTCGACGTAGTTGCAAGGATCCTGTTCGGCCCATCCGGGGCGCGGACGCGAGACCGGGTAGGGGACGCTCGCCACTGCGAGGAGGTGCCCGGTGGCATCGACGACGGCCCCCTTGGTGGAGGTGGTCCCGATGTCGAGGCCGACGTAGAGGGGGGCACGGGACGAGGCGGCGGCAGGTCCGTTCACCGGCGCATCGTACTGGCGGGCGATCAGGTGCCTTGCCGCGGGTGCGATGGGGTCGCGTGACGCAGTGGCACCACTGGCGGCGCGACGGCCAGTGTCGCTGGGGCACGGATCCCTACCGGGACCAGCGAGGCTAGGAGGCTAGATCGAGAGCAGGTGCTCGCGCTCCGCGTTGCTGACGGCGCGCTGCGACCGGATGGTGTCCATCATCTCGCGCCGGACGCGGATGTCACCGATCAGGGCGGCGCCGGCAAGGCGTCCCTCGTGGAAGAAGAGCCGGCGGTACACGCCCCGGTCCAGGTTGAGGCGCGTGACCGCCTCCATGTCCGGCACGGACTCGGGCATGATGCCGATGGCGGCCATCTGGCTATCGAACATCGTGCTGGTGTAGTAGGGCACCTCGCGGAACTCCGTGCGGTTCCCGAGCATGTTCGCGGCCGCGACGCGCCCATGTGCCCCGGCGCTGTTCCACGTGCCCATCTGGTTGTATGCGCCGATCGACACGTCGTAAAACTCGGCGACGTCCCCGGCGGCGTACACGTCCGGCACGTTCGTCTCGAGGTACTCGTTCGTGACGATGCCCCGGTTCACCTTGATCGGCGTGCCCTCGAGGCACTCGAGGCGCATGCGCAGGCCCAAGCCCGCACCGAGCAGGTCGCACTCGATCTCGCGCCCCTTAGAGGTCACGAGCGAGACAAGCTCGCCGTCGGCGTCGGCGCGGACCTCGCCAACCGAGTCCCCGTAGACGGTCTCGACGCCGACCTCGCGGGCGAGATGGTCGACGAACCGCCCGCCGTCCTCGTCGAGGATGCGGTGCAGGAAGCGCGACCCCCGGATGAGCCACGTCGTCGCGACGCCGTGGTGGCGGAAGCCCTCGGTCAACTCGTAGGCGATGAAGCTCCCGCCGGTCGTGACCGCGCCCTTTGAACGGCGCACGCGGTCGAGGATGGTCTTGGTGTCCTCGAGGGTCTGGAAGTTGTAGACGCCGTTGGTGCCGGCGGTGCCGGGCACGTTCAGCGGGTTGGGCGTGCCGCCCGTCGCGACGAGGAGGGAGTCGTAGGCGTACGTCTCGCCGTCGTCGGTCACGACCTGGCGGCGCTCGGTGTCGATGACCGAGGCCGTGGTCGTGAGGCGCAGCTCGACACGATTGTCGACGTGCCAAGGCAGCGACTTGATGATCGTGCGCTCGGGCGCGGTGACGCCCTTGAGGACCTTCGGGAGGGCCACCCGGTTGTAGAGGGGGTGCGGCTCGTCCCCGATCAGGACGACCCGCGCCTCGGGGTCACCCTTGCGCAAGGTCTCGGCTGCGGTGGTCCCGGCGATGCCGTTTCCGATGATGACGAAGGTACGGGACCCGGATTTGACCACCCGGAGAGGATACCGGTCTTCGTCGCCGGGACCGGCCAAGGGAAGGACCCTGCCCGGTGGTCGGCTACACTCGGGCGGTACCACGACGGTGACCCCGTCGTGGCGCATGCGACCCTGAGTGGCCCGGGCGACGGCGAGGACACGATGACGGAACCCTTGGACAACCACCAGGACGGCGCGGGATCGTCGGTCGGCGTTGTCGCCCGCGAGGCGGTCGATGGCGTTGTCGCCCGCCTCGAAGCGGCGATCGAGATCCTGACCGGGCGGGTGTCTGGAGAGGGGTCGCGTGGATACGCCCTGGACGCGCTTGCCGACGAGAGCATCGAGCACGTGCAGCGGGCGCACGAACTCCTGCAGGAGTGCACCGGCGAAGTCGGGCGCGCGCTGTGGTTCCTGAGTCGGCAGGCGAGCGAGGGTGCCGACGGCCACGCCGCCTGAGGGCGTCGCGCACCGCGTCCGCGCGGTACGGGAGGCCATCGGTGCGGGAGGCCCGGACGTACGATCGCGCCGGTTCCTCGTGTCGCTCGCAGGAATGCCGGGATCGGGCAAGTCCCACCTCGCGGAAGCGGTGCGGGTGGCCATCGGGACGGCCGTCGTGAGGACGGACGAGGTTCGCTCGATCCTGTTCCCGGTACCGACTTTTGCGCCGTCCGAGAGCGCCGCCGTTTACCTCGCGTGCTTCGCGACGGTGCGCGCCCTCCTGCGGGACGGTCACGCGGTGGTCTTCGATGGCACGAACGGGCGCCAGTCGGGGCGTCGGCGCCTGGCGAGGATCGCCCGGGAGGAGGGTGCGGGGCACGTCTCGGTGCTGGTACGCGCGGCGCCGGAGGTGGTGCGCGCGCGCATCGTGCGGCGAACGGCCGGTGAGGCCCCCGCGTTCGGCAGCGGCGCCGGGATCGAGGTTTACGAGCGCATGGCCCAGTCGGAGGACTACGGTGGGCGGTTCGGGATGGTCGTCGATGCGAGCGGGGAAATCGCTTCGGCGGTCGCGCGGATCGTGGCGGTGATCGGGGAAACCGAGTCCATCGACGGGATCGGGTGGCGGTCGGTGCGGGCGGGCAGGAAAGGGAAGGGCCAGTGACGGGGTACGTCGCGAAGCTTGGCGCCGCCGTGGCGCGGAATTCGAGCCTGTTGTGCGTCGGCCTGGACGGCGAGCACTCGAGGCTGCCGGACCACTTGCGGGACCTTCCGCCCGCGGAAGCGCTGGTCGCCTTCAACCGCGCGCTGATCGACGCCACGTTTGACGTGGTCGCGGCTTACAAGCCGAACCTGGCGTTTTACGAGGCGCTTGGCCCGGCCGGTATGGAGGCCTTCAGGCAGACCGTGGCACACGTGCCCGCGGGCATCCCGGTCATCGCCGACGCGAAGCGAGGGGACATCGACCACACGACGCGGGCGTACGCGACGGCGCTGTTCGACGTGTACGGGTGCGATGCGGTGACGGCGAGCCCGTACCTCGGGCGAGACGCGCTTGCGCCATTCCTCGACCGGGCGGATCGCGGCACGTACATACTTTGCAGGACGTCGAACCCGGGCGCGGCGGACATCGCGGAGCTTGACGTTGCGGGCGAGCCGCTGTACGTCCGGGTGGCGGAGCGGGCACCGAAATGGACGACCCACGGGAACATCGGGCTGGTAGTAGGGGCGACGGCACCAGCGCAACTGGCGCGGGTGCGGGCGGTCGCGCCAGGGGTGCCGATCCTGCTGCCCGGGGTGGGCGCGCAGGGGGGCGACCTGGAGGCGTCGCTGGCAGCGGGCCTGGACCAGGCGGGAGCGGGGCTACTGGTGGTCGCCGCCCGGCAGGTCATGTACGCCTCAAGCGGCCGACAGTTCGCGGAAGCCGCGCGGACGGCGGCGCTGGAACTTCGGGAGCGGATCGAGAGCGCACGCGCGACCGTCGTCGCGGCCCGCTAGGCCCGCCCCCGCCCGAGATCGATCCGCGCGCCCTTGGCTCGACGCCGCCACCGCCCCGGTACGACCCGAAGGTCCCGATGACCTTCGAGGTTGATGACCAGGTCCGCCTGCGCAAGGCGCACCCGTGCGGTGGCACCGATTGGGTCGTCTTCCGCCTTGGGGCAGACATCGGGTTGCGATGCGGCACGTGCGGCCACCGCGTCCTCGTCCCGAGGCGCGAGCTCGAGCGTCGGGTGGTCCGCCTCCTGCGCCCGCAGGAGGCTGAAGCGTCACCCGGTGTTGCCCCCGCCGGGGGCGGCGGCGCGCCGACGTCGTCCGGGCGACCGCGCGGTGCCGATCCAACCGCGGCGACCTCCTAGGACGCGCGCGGGGCCAGGCCGACCACGCCGATGACCCCGAGGCCGGCCAGCGCAAGCAAGCCGTACTCGAGGGCCACCCGGGCCGTCAGGCGTGCATGCAGGGCGTAGGTCAGGATTCCCGTCGTCACGTAGTAGACGGCGAGGAGGAAGGCGCCGCCCTGAAGGCCGTTGAGCGGCCAATAGTTCAAGGCCCATGTCACCTCGCCGACGCCAAGCCCGGTGACGGCCGCGTAGGCAAGGGTGCGACCCCATGAGGGCGGGACCGCGAGATGGCGACCGCTGGGCGTGACCATGCCGGTGATCGCAGGGAACCGCCCGCTCAACCGGAGCCGTTCCGGCACGCTGAGCGTCGCGAGGTCCGGTGCGGGTTCGGGGTCTGGCGTGCGATCCGGGAACGCGACCTCGGTCAGGCGCAGGTGACGCGCGGCGAGCAGGACGGAGACGGCGACGATGGCTGACGCCGAGAACAGGCTGCGGGCGCGCATCTGGTAGATCGCCCCGAAGAGCACGAAGGCCGTGACGTAGCCGACCAACGCGAGGACCGTCTCCCCGCGTTCCCGGGGGACGGCCTCCCGCGCAAGCGCCCATTCCGTCCACAGGACGACGAAGAGGACGACGGCGAAGGCGGCGAGGCAGGCGACGAACGGCGCGCCGGTCGGCACGAGGGGAAGGAACAGCAACGCGCCGAGGACGACGGCGGGGGGCAGGACGAACTGCTCGAGGCGCGACCGCGTGCGGGCCTCGCCGCGCATCACAAGGTCGAGGCCGGCGCTGACGGTGAAGACGAGGGCAACGGCGAGACCGACGAGGGGCGCGCCGGACGAGCCAAGGCTGAGCGCGACGCCAAGGATGACGACCGCGACGACGACGATGATCTTCTCGACCGTGCGTACAGGCATGCGACGACAAAGGGTAGCCCGCCCGCCCGCGTTGATCCGGCCGTCCCGGTGCCGGGATCGCCGGGGTCGCGACGGCTTGTTCCCCCATCGCGACACCCAGGCGGGCAGGGATGCCCGCGGACCGGTCCCCGCCCCGGCAGGGACGCGCCACCGCTGCGCAGGCGCGGAAGCGGGCCCTCGTGAACCGTTGGGGCGAGGCCCGTGACCGCGTCGGCGGCACTTCGGTGCTAGGCTCCGGCGCGGTGGTGGTCATCCCGGGCACCGCGTCGCCCCGCGGCGGCGTCCTGGTGCTGAACCTCGACGACGAGCCGCTCAACATTTGCGGCATCGGCCGCGCCATTGCCCTCATCGGATCGGGCAAGGCCGAGGTGGTCGTGACCCGGTGCCGACCGGTGCGCACGTCAAGCGTCGAGCTTGAGCGCCCGTCCGTCATCCGGTTGCAGAAGCTTGTCCGCCGCCCGCGGTTGGCCGCGCGCTTGACCCGGCGCGAGGTGTTCGCGCGCGACAACTTCACGTGCCAGTACTGCGGCGTGCGCGCCCGCGAACTGACGATCGACCATGTCGTGCCCCGGCGACTGGGCGGCAGGCACACGTGGGAGAACGTCGTGAGCGCCTGTCGCTCGTGCAATGCGCGAAAGGGCGGCCACCCGTTGTCGGAGACGCGGATGCGCCTCGCGCGGGTGCCGGATCGACCGTCGTACGGCCTCTGGTTCCTGTGGGTGAACCGGCCGGACGCCGAGGCCGCGGCCGCGTGGACGCCGTACCTGCCGGGGGCGTCCCGCGCCTGACCCGCGCCGGGGCTGACGATCTGAATCGACCCGCCGCCCCCCGGGCATGGTCACTCGCCGGACGTGACGATCCCGGTCGCGCCAGCGGTACCGGCGCCATGGCGGGCCAGTTCGGCGGCGATAGTCGCCCGCACGTGTCGCTCGGTCGCGCGGGCGACGAGCCTCGCGACAACCCAACCCGCGATACCGACGGCGACGAGGACCCACGTCGCCGGCCCGAGGTCGCGCGACCAGGCCCAGGCGCCGAGGGCGAGGATCGCCATGGCGAGCCAGCGCGCGGTCGCGGCGATGAAGCCCATCGCCATCGACTTGCGGTCCGTGGCGCGGATCGACCACTCGACGACGCGTGACGCGAGCGCGCTCGCAACCGTGGGCCTGCCCCCGGCGAGGCGTTCCTCGTCCGCAATCCAGTCAAGCCACTGGTCGACCGGACGGCCATCGAGGACGAAGCGATCACGCAAGGCCGCGAAGAACAGGTACCGGCGCGCCTTCACCCGCTCGTACGCCAGGTCACCGTCGTCGTCGCCGTCGGCATCGCGACCGAGTGCCCGCGCCTCGTCGGTCGAGAGGAAGACGCGTTGAACGGTCAACTCGTCCTTCAAGATGTCGATGAGCGGCGACAGGCGATCCATCGGGCAGAGTCTACGGGGGTGGCCGTCCGCATACGCGGGCGCACGGCGCGCGCACCGACGACCGCCGACCGCGGCACGTGCCCCCTTGGCCCTCTGCTACGCTAGGACGGAAGGATCATGGAGAGCCGATGACGACTGCGACGGCACTACCGCTGGTCACGCTCAGCGAGCGGGCCTCCGACGAGTTGCGGCGCTTGATCGACGCTGAAGGGCGCGACGATGTCGGCCTGCGCGTCTTCGTCTCCCCCGGCGGCTGCTCCGGCCTCTCCTACGGCATGTCGCTGGAGGACGAGTCCGACGACGGGGACTTCGTCGTCGGCCACGAGGGGATGCGGATCTTCGTGGACGAGTTCAGCGCCAACTTCGTGAAGGGGGCGCGGATCGACTACGCCGCGGGTCTGATGGCTGCCGGCTTCACGGTCCAGAACCCGAACGCGAAGAAGAGTTGCGCCTGCGGCCAGTCGTTCGATACTGGCGAGAACGCCACCACCGCGCAGAAGTGCAGCTAGGACCCGGGAGCGTTCCCCCGCGGGACGGTCCGCCGCCGGCGGTTCGCGTCCGTGACCTCGCCAGGCACTACGTCGTCCATCGCAAGGCCCCGGGCGTCCTTGGATCGCTGCGAGCCCTCGTGCGTCGCGAGCATGACCTCGTCCGGGCGGTCGACGGGGTGACCTTCGACCTCGCCGAGGGCGAGATCGTCGGCTTCCTCGGACCGAACGGCGCGGGCAAGACCACCACCCTCAAGCTCTTGTCTGGCCTGCTCCACCCGACGGCTGGCGAGGCGCGCGTCCTCGGGCACGACCCGTGGCGTCGCGACCACGTCCTCTTGCGCCAGTTGTCGCTGGTGATGGGGCAGAAGAACCAGTTGTGGTGGGACATCCCCGCGCGGGAGACCTTCCTCCTGAACAAGGAGATCTACGAGATCCCGGACCGGCAGTACCGGGAGTCCGTGGACGAACTGGTTGACCTCCTCGACCTCGGGCGCGTCCTCGACGTCCAGGTGCGGCGCCTGTCGCTCGGCGAGCGGATGAAATGCGAGCTGGCCGCGGCGCTCCTCCACCGCCCGCGCATCCTGTTCCTGGACGAGCCGACGATCGGGCTGGACGTCGTCGCCCAGAAGGCCATCCGCCAGTTCATCGACGCGTACCGGCGCCGGCACCGCGCGACCGTCATCCTGACCTCGCACTACATGGATGACGTGAAGGAACTGTGCGAGCGGATCGTGGTGATCGACCACGGGCGGGTGATCCACGACGGGGCGCTCGCCGAGGTAGTGGCGGCGTTTGCCGGGTACCGAGTGGTCGAGGTGCGGTTTGATCGCGCCGTTGCACGCGCGGACCTCGAGGCTCACGGCGTCGTCGCCGCGCACGATGGGGCAACGGCGACGCTGCACCTGCCACGCGAGGAGGTCTCGGCTCGCGCCGCGCGCCTCCTGTCGAGCCTGCCGGTCGCGGACCTCACGATCGAGGAGCCGCCGATCGATGACGTGATCCGGCAGGTGTTCGCGACTGGAAGGGGACGCGCACCCGAGCCGGTCGATAGCGCGGTGGCGCCCACGTAGACTGGATCAGGCAGGGCACGGCTTGTGATGCGTCGCGTCCTTCCCCCCTCTCCCCCTGTGAGAGTTTTCAGCAGGGGGCGCGTACGCGGATAACGAGGGTCGTCCAGTCCCCCGCTGAACGGAGGAGCAGCACGCCATGTTCTTCGACCCGATGTACTTCGTCTTTGCGTTGCCGGCCCTGGCCTTCGGGTTGTGGGCCCAGTTCAAGGTCAAGTCGACGTTCGCCGAGTACTCGACCGTCGCGAACTCGACCGGCTACACTGGGGCGCAGATCGCGCGACGCCTCCTCGACGCGCAGGGCCTGCGCGACATCGCCGTCGAGGCGGTCCCGGGCGAGATGACCGACCATTACGACCCGAAGTCCCGAGTGGTGCGCCTGTCGGAGTCGACGATGCACCGCAACTCGGTCGCGGCGATCGGTGTCGTCGCCCACGAGGTCGGCCACGCGATCCAGGACGCCGAGAACTACGGGCCGATGCGGACGCGCGCGGCGCTGGTCCCGATCGCGAACATCGGGAGCATGGCCGGCCCGTTCGTCTTCATGCTGGGCATGGTCCTGAACGCCTTCAACCTCGCGTTGATCGGTCTCGTGCTGTTCCTGGGCGCGGCGGCGTTCATGGCGATAACGCTGCCGGTGGAATACAACGCGAGCAACCGGGCGATGCGGTTGCTCGAGGACCACGGCCTGGTGACGTCATACGACGCGGGCATGGCGCGCAAGGTCCTCGACGCCGCGGCGCTGACGTACGTCGCTGGCCTGCTGCAGGCGATCTCGCAGGTGCTTTACTACGCGATGATCCTCAGTGGCATGCGACGTCGCGACGACTGAGCGGGAACGGGCATACGTGACACCAATCGCACTGGCGCCGCACGTCGATGGCGCGGAACTGGGAGGCGAGGCCCTCCCGCCGATCGGCGACCTGTCGCTCGCAGGGCTGCGCGACCTCTCGGTCGAGATGGGCCATCCGGCCTATCGGGGCGACCAGGTTGCCGCCTGGCTGTACCGGTCGACGGTGCGGTCGTTCGCCGACATGGGCAACTTGCCGATGGCGTTGCGCCAGGCGCTGGCGGCGCGCTTCCGCATCGATGCGATGGCGGTCGAGGCCGAGGCGGTGTCGGCCGACGGCGAGACCCGCAAGGTCGCGCTCCGCCTGCCCGACGGGGATCTCGTCGAGACGGTGCTGATGCGCTATCCGGTACGCGACGACGGCACCGGCGCGGAACGCGCAACCGTCTGCGTCAGCACGCAGGTCGGGTGCCCGGTGAAGTGCGCCTTCTGTGCCACCGGCCTGATGGGCTTCACGCGGAACCTGTCGACCGGCGAGATCGTCGGACAGGCCCTGCACTTCCTGCGATGGTCGCGCGAGGTGCCGCCGGTCGTCCGGAACGTCGTCTTCATGGGGATGGGCGAACCGCTCATGAACTACGACGCGACGATGGGCGCAGTCGCCCTGCTTGTCGAGGGAGCGGGGCTAGGCGTCCACCGCCTGACCGTCTCCACTTCCGGTTGGCTGCCGGGGATGGAGCGCCTCGCGGCGGACCCGTTCCCCGTGCGCCTCGCGGTATCGCTTCACGCGCCAGTGGACGACCTGCGCTCGACCCTCGTCCCGCTCAACCGGCGGTTCCCCCTGCCGGTGCTGCTTGACGCGTGCTGGGACTACCAGGCGAGGACGGGCCGGCGGGTGACGTTCGAATACGTGCTGCTGGACGGGGTGAACGACACGCCCGCCCTCGCGCGCGAGCTCGTGCGCATCCTTCGAAACCATGACGTCCACGTCAACCTGATCCCGATGAACCCGGTGTCGTCGCTCCCGTTCGGCGCGTCGCGCCCCGAGGCCGTCGAGGCGTTCCACGGCGTGCTTCGCGTGGCCGGGATGATCTGCACGGTGCGCCGCGAGATGGGGCGCGACATCCGTGCCGCCTGCGGCCAGTTGCGCACGGAGGTCCGTGAACGGGCACGCGCGGCCGTCGCGGTCGCGCCGTGACCCCGGGGCGGCGCGTCACCGTCGCGCCGTCGGTATATGCCGCGCCCCTGCTTGAACTCGGTGACGCGGTGCGCGCGGCGGCGGACGGCGGTGCCGACGCCCTGCACCTCGACCTGATGGACGGCCACTTCGTGGCGCCGATCTCGTTCGGGACCCTGGTCGTGCAGGCCGTCCGGAAGGCGACGACACTGCCCCTCGACGCGCACCTGATGGTGACGAACCCCGGAGACCACCTTGGATGGCTCGCGCTGGCCGGCATCCGGACGGTCACCGTTCATGCGGAGGCGTTCTCAGGCGCCGGTGAGGGCGTCGCCATCTTGCGCGCCATCCGGGCGGCGGGGATGCGCGCCGGCATCGCGATGCGCCCTGGCACTCCGGCGGCCGGTGTCGTGGATGCCTTCGTCGGCGAGGTCGACCACGTCCTCGTGATGACGGTCGAGCCTGGCGCCTCGGGTCAACCGTTCGTCGAGGCGATGCTGCCGAAAGTGGCCGAGGTCGCCCAGAGGTTCGGGCCGGCCGTCGAGGTGGGCGTAGACGGGGGAATCGACGTCACCACCGGGCTCGCATGCGTGGCGGCGGGAGCGACCTACCTCGTCGCCGGGAGCGCGGTGTTCGCACACGGGCCACCCGGCGTCGCGGGAGCGATCGCGCGCCTGAAGGACCTCGGGAGGGCGGGACCGGAGGCCCCGCAGGGGGGGTGGAACGCGGCTACGAGGTCTTGACGAGTGTGCGCAGGCAACGCGTACACAGGTCGGCCTTGACCGGGATGCCCTGGAGCATGACCGTGGCCGGGCGCACGTTGGCCTTGAAGGTGCGGTTCTTCTTGGGCGCGCGACGGGCCCATCCGGCGGAGACGTTGCTGGAGATGGTCCGGCCGTGGGCCGTCCCCTTGTTGCACATGTCGCACTTGGTAGCCACTGCCTGACCCCGTTCCTGGTGATGGTGCGTGCGCCAGCACGCCGGGAGCATCTGGCAGGTGGAGGATGCCGTGCTATCCTCGAACCGCCCCGAATGCGCCCGTTCGCGAGGCGCCACCGCGCAGTCCGCCAGATCGTGGGCGGGAGCCGCGACGGGGTGGCGCGATAACGCTGAACTGTAGCATCCCCGGCGTCGCGGTCCGGAAGGGCAGGTCCGCGGGCATCCTTGCCCGCCCCTCGTAGCACCCCTGACGCTGCACGGGGGAGGGGAGAAGCGTCGCGATGGATGCGAGCACGGTGCCGGACGACGAGGCTGAAGCGGCCCACGAGGGCGAGCGGGCGCATCTCGATGGCCCCGCGATCCGGCGCATGTTCGAGCATGCCGCGGAGTGGATCGAGCAACACGTCGGCGCGGTGAATGCGCTGAACGTCTTCCCGGTGCCCGATGGCGACACCGGGACGAACATGCACCTGACGATGCGCGCGGCGGTCGAGGCGGTGCGCCGGGTCGCTGACGAGGGGGCGAGCGCCGTCGTCCGAGCGGCCGCGAGCGGCGCCGTTCTCGGTGCGCGTGGCAACTCGGGGGTGATCCTCTCCCAGATTGTCGCCGGCCTCGCGAAGGGGCTTGGCGACGCCCGGACGGTCGCGCCGGCCGCCCTTGCCGGGGCGCTTGCGGAGGGTGCAGTCGCGGCCTATGGTGCGGTCACGCGGCCCGTGGAAGGCACGATCCTGACCGTCGCGCGGGCGGCGGGCGACGCGGCGGTCGCGCGCGTGTCGCAAGCCCGTGCCAGCGCGCACGCGGTCATCGGGGCGGCGCTCGAGGCCGCTCGCCAGGCCGTTAGCGACACGCCCTCGCAACTGCCAATCTTGAGGGCGGCGGGTGTCGTCGATGCCGGTGGCGAGGGCCTGCGGCTGATCCTCGAGGGCATGGCGTTCGCGATCCGCGGCGAGGCCGTGCCGCGTGCGCCGCGCGCCACGACCGAGCCAATCCTCACGGATGCAAGCGCTACCGGTGCCCTGGACAGCGGGACGGCCGCGACCGAAGACGACCCGCTTGCAGGCGAATGGGGATATTGCACCCAGTTCGTGATCGTCGCGCCTGATGGGGCCGACCTTTCGCTGGCGCGGGTGCGTGAGGTCATGCACGAGGTCGCGGACACGACGATCGTCGTGGGTGGGGACGGGTTCGTGCGGGTGCACGGGCACGCCGAGGATCCCGGCGCGTTCCTGACCCGTGCGGTGGGGTTCGGGCGCGTCCATCGCATCTCCATCGAGGACATGGACGCGCAGGCGGCGGAATGGCGCGCGTCCACCGACCGGATCGCCATGTCGTCCAGTCCCGACGCGAGTGCCGACGCCTTCTTGGACGCCCCCGTGGGCGTGTCAGATGGCGGGCAGGTCAGCAACCTGGCGTTCCTCGCGGTCGCGCCCGGCGACGGCTTTGCGCGGGCGTTCCGGGACCTTGGGGTCACGGCGGTCGTGGCTGGCGGGCAGACGATGAACCCGAGCGCGCAGGAGATCCTGGATGCCGCGCGTGCGGCGCGGGCACGGGTCACGATCGTCCTCCCCAACAACGGGAACGTGGTCATGACCGCGCACCAGGCGGCATCGGTGGCGCCTAGCGCCTTGGGGGACGGACGGTCGCTGATCGTGGTCGCCTCAAGGACGGTCCCGCAAGGGATCGCGGCGATGATGGTGGCGGGCCTCGAGGGCGACGGCGACCCGGTCCTGACGGCGGCGGCCATGGAGGCTGCCCTCACGACGGTTCGCACGGTGGAGGTGACCCGCGCGACGCGCGACGTGGAGATTGACGGCATCGCGGTCCGGCAACGCGACTACCTCGGCCTGGTCGACGACGCCCTCGTCGCATCCGGGACCGACCTCTTCCAGGTGTCGCGCGATGCGCTCGGGCGGGCCGGGGCGGGCACGGCGGAGCTGCTCACGATCTATCGTGGCGCCGACGTCGCGCCCCCGGACGGCGAGGCGTTCGCCACGATGGTGCGCGACGCGTTCGCAAGGGCGACCGTCGAGCTGGTCGGCGGCGGGCAACCGCACTACGACTACATCATCTCGGTGGAGTGACGTGGGCGGCTCGAACGGCCCCGAGGCGCGCGCGCGAAGGATCCTCGAGTTCGAGCGGTCGCTCGGCCACAACAACCGGGCGGTCGTCGGAGGCATCGCGGCGTTCGCGGGACGCGTCGACGGGACGTGGGGCCCGTGGGGCGAGGCGGTCCAGGCGGCGCTTGCGGGCTACGCCGCGAAGACGCCGTCGGCGCGGGAGCGGGCCATCGCGACCGCCCTTGACGCGATCGGGTCCGCGGCACCGGACGTTCGAGACGCTCCCCCGCGGGCGGCACGTGGACGCCCGGTCCCCTTACGCGGGGAAGCCACTTCGAGTGAACCGGGTCCGCCACCCGGCCGCGAGGCGTCGCCAGGCGGTGCGCCTGTGCCCGGCACTGGCGCTCGTGGCGCGACAAGCGCCCCCACCCTCAGTCCCTCCCCCGCTGCGGCGGGAGAGGGAAGCCCCGCCCCGCCCTCCCGAGGTCCTTCAGGCGCGCGATCGCTCCCGCGACGCCAGGCGACCGGTACCGCCGCACCCGACCCGGCGGTCACGGTAGTCCGAATCGAGTCCGCACGCCCGTCCGACCCGGTTTCCATCCTGCCGGAGGTCGGCGCGCGTGCCCTCGCCGCCTTCGCCAAGCTCGGCATCGCGACGCTCGAGGACCTTGCGTTTCACCTGCCCCGGCGCCATGTCGACCGTCGCAGCGTGACGCGCATCGCCGATCTCGTGCCGGGACAGGTGGCGAACGTCCTCGTGACCGTCGCGTCGGTGAGCCGGAAGCCGACGTCACGACGGGGCCTGACGGTCACGCAAGCCATCATCCGCGACGACTCCGGGCATGCGCAGGCGACGTGGTTCAACCAGGCGTACCTGCTGCGACGCCTCGGGCTTCCGGGGACCGTACTGATCAGCGGTCGCCCTGAGCTGACACCCGGCGGCGCCCTCCAGTTCACGTCGCCAGACTTCGAGTTCGACGTCGCCGAGTCGCTCCACGCCGGGCGCCTGGTCCCCTTCTACGCGAAGTCGGAAGGCCTCACCGACAAGGCGATCCGGACCGCAGTTCGGCAGGTTCTCGACCTCGTCGGCGACCGGTGGGTCGACTTGGCGCCCCCAGAGGTACGGCGCTCCGAGGGGCTGCCTTGCGTGGCGGAGGCCCTCGCGGTGGCGCACTTCCCGGTGGCGGTCGAGGACCTCGCGGAGGCCGTGCGGCGCCTCGCGTTCGACGAGCTGCTGGGGATCCAGGTGTGGGTCCTGCAGCGGCGATACCAGCGGCAGACGGAACGGCCGGGCGTTGCCTTGGAGGCACCGGATGGGACGCTCGAGGAGTTCGAGGCGCAGCTCCCGTTTCGACTGACCGGGGCACAGCGCCGGGCAATCGCGGAGATTGCCGCCGACATTCGTCGGCCGGTGGCGATGGGCCGGCTGTTGCAGGGCGAGGTGGGATCCGGCAAGACGGCGGTCGCGGCGGCGGCGTGCCTGATGACGGTGCGTGCCGGGCACCAGGTCGCGTTCATGGCGCCGACGGACATCCTGGCGCAGCAGCACGAGCGTGGTCTTGTCGCCGTGCTCGCGCCGCTCGGCGTGCGCGTCGCGCGCGTGACCGGGAGCCAGCGCCCGCGCGAGAAGCGTCAGGCCTGGCTTGCCGTCGAGATGGGGTTGATCGACGTCCTCGTCGGCACCCATGCCCTGATCGAGGACGCCGGCAGGTTTGCGCGCCTCGGCTTGGCAATCGTCGACGAGCAGCATCGGTTCGGCGTCCGCCAACGGCAGGCGCTGGTGGGCAAGGGCACGAACCCGCACATGCTGGCGATGACGGCGACGCCGATCCCGCGAACCCTTGCCCTTTCCGTGTTCGGTGACCTGGAACTGTCGATCCTCGACGAGTTGCCACCGGGGAGGCTGCCGATCCGCACGATCATGGTCCGTCCGGAGCGCCGTGGCGAGGCGTACGAATACGTCCGCACGCAGGTCAAGACCGGGCGCCAGGCCTTCGTGATCTTCCCGCTGGTCGAGGAGTCCGAACGGGTCGAGGCGCGCGCGGCGACGGTGGAGTTCGAGCGCCTGCGCCGCCAGTTCCCCGACTTGCGGCTGGCGCTCGTGCATGGACGCCTGTCCCCGCGTGACAAGGACGACGTGATGGCGCGCTTCCGAGACGGGCAGTGCGACGTGCTCGTGGCGACCGCGGTCGTGGAGGTCGGGATCGACGTCCCGAATGCGTCGGTGATCCTGATCGAGGGTGCGGACCGTTTCGGCCTGGCGCAACTGCACCAGTTCCGTGGGCGCGTCGGGCGTGGGCCCCACGCAAGCTCGTGCCTGCTGTTGACGGAGAGTGACTCGGAGGCGACGCTCAGCCGCCTGCGGGCGCTCGAACGGACGTCGGATGGTTTCGTGCTCGCCGAGGAGGACCTCCGGATGCGGGGGCCAGGCCAGTTTTTCGGGACGCGACAGAGTGGCCTGCCGGACTTGCGGGTGGCCAGCTACGGGGATCGCGAGACGCTCGTGCGCGCGCGCCACCAGGCGGGGGCACTGCTCGCGTCCGACCCGGCGCTGACCTTGCCGGAACACGCGGCGCTCGGCGCGAGGGTGTCCGCGAACGAGGCGAAGTCGATGGGAGCCGGATGACCCTTTCCCGCCCTCGTGCCCGTTGCCTCACCCCCATGCCCCCTCTCCTCCGGAATGGCCCCCCTCCATCGGCCGCAACAGGCACCCCCCAGCGCTGCGCGGACCCGGGAGAGCACCACCGCCCGAGGGGCGCGCATGCGCATAACGATGGGAGTGTCATGCCATGCGGGTGATTGCCGGCGACGCGGGTGGCCTCGTGCTCGTCGCGCCTCGTGGATCGGCGACGCGCCCCACCACCGACAAGGTGAAGGGCGCGATCTTCGGGATGCTCGGCGAGGCTGGCGCGGCGGGGCGCGTGCTCGACCTCTTCGCCGGCTCCGGGGGCCTTGGGATCGAGGCGCTAAGCCGGGGGGCAACGTGGTGCGACTTCGTCGACCGGTCGCCAGATGCCATTGCAGCGATCGTCGCGAACTTGGCTCATACGCACCAGGCTGGGGCCGGGCAGGTCCACCGCGTTGAGGCGCTCCGTTTCCTTGACGGAATCGGGACGCCGTTCGACCTCGTGCTGTGCGACCCGCCGTACGGGTGGGTGGCGATGGATGACCTCCTCGGGCGCCTCGCTCGGCCCGAGGTGACGCGCGAGGGCGGGATCGTCGTCCTTGAGACCGGTCGGCGTGACCCGGCGCCGTCGCCGCCTGCGCGCCTGGTTGTCGACCGCACCCGAATCCACGGCGACACGGTCGTGACGATCATGCGCGCGTCGGGTTGACGCAACGCTGCCGGACGCGGTTCGTTCAGACACGCAGGTAGCCGGTGGCAGGTCGAGCCGCCGGGGCGTGCCCGCGCGGCCGCGCGGAGCGCATTGGCGGTGACGGGTCCTCCCGGGCCCGTGCCGTTGCGAGAGGAATTCGCGGTTGGCCGACGCTGGGTCGTGGACCATCGCACTCCTCGCGATCTTGCTGGCCGCGCCCGTGACGGCGGCGGTGGCCGTCCTCGTGGCGATGGTCGCGCAGGGGGCGAGCGGGGCGATCCTTGCCCCCGATGGCCCCGGGAACCGGCCGCCGCCAGCCGGAGGGGCGCCGATCCCGGGACCCCGCGGAGGCCGGCGACCCTGGCCAGCGACCGGCGGTCGGCGTATTACGACCCTTACGGTCTTCCCTTCCCAGGGCGAGTTCCACGACCGGATCACCAGCATCTCGTCGCCCCGTGGTGCCCGCGGTCGCCCTGACGCGGGGGTGCCCGACGACGTGCCGTACCCGTCACCGACGTGGCAAGCGACCCGGCCCCTGACGGATGGGCCAGTCTCGACGACGCCCCGGGCGCGTCGGCGCGCCCCCGTTCCGGCCGGGACGGCTCAGCCCCCTGGTCCGGCACCGGTCCGTGCAACGGCGCCCGTTGACGCCGTCGAGTGGGTGGCGCCGACCGTGGTCCTCCCACCGATCGTGATCCCTGCCGGCCCGACGCCGGAGGAACGGGTCCGCCATGCGGAGGAGGCCCGCGTCGCCGACGAGGCCCGTCTCGCGGAAGAGACCCGTCTCGCCGACGAGGCCCGTCTCGCGGAGGAGGCCCGTCTCGCGGAGGAGGCCCGTCTCGCGGAGGAGGCCCGCCTTGCGGAGGAGGCCCGTCTCGCGGAGGAGGCCCGTCTCGCGGAGGTCGCGCGGCTTGCGGAGGAGGCCCGTCTCGCGGAGGAGGCCCGTCTCGCGGAGGAGGCCCGTCTCGCGGAGGAGGCCCGTCTCGCGGAGGAGGCCCGTCTCGCGGA
>CAMBEO010000006.1 GCA_945865725.1 Thermoflexus hugenholtzii JAD2
CGTTGCCGCCGCCGAGCGCCTGCAGGCGGAGAACTACATCGACCTCTTGCGCGCTCGCGTCATCGGCCGACCAGAGGTGACGCGTCGAGTCGAGAACGGGGGTCCGGGCTGGCCCGACCTGAAGGCGGACCTTGGCGTCGGTGGGGCCGTGCTCGTGAGCGCGCATCTCGGCCGACTCGAACTACTCGCTCACGCGTTGTCTCGTGAGGGCATTCGCGCCGTACTCATGGTGGAACGCTTGCGCCCGGCGGCGGTGCATGGCCTCGTCACCAGCCTGCGGCTGTCGCCAACGCTCGAGGTGATTACGGCGGACGACGGCCTCATGCGCGCCTCTCGGGCCCTCAAGTCGGGGCGACTGCTCGTCGTGCTCATTGACTGGGTGCCTTCGGTAATCGGGGCGAGCCCGGACTCCGGCATCCCGGCGATGATCGGATGTGCTCGCTCTCGCCTGCCGTCTGCGCCGTTCCGGCTCGCGGCCCGCCTCGGCGTACCGATTCATTTCGGGTACGGGCTCGCCCTTCCCGGTGGCCGGGTCCGCGCGATCGTCGAGGCTCGCGTCGCGGGCGCTTTCGGGGCCGAGGTCACCTGGGAACGCGGAGGCGCCGATCACGTTCGCGCGGCGTGCGCGGTTGGGCGGCGCCTCGGTGACGTGATCAGGCTCAATCCCGGCCAATGGACCCTTGCGCATCGCCTCAGCTGAGGTTCGGGCAACGATGGGAAGGCGTCGCTAGGTAACGTTGCTCGGTCATCGTGGTCCCGTGCCTTCGGGGCCGTCTGGAGGGCTCGCGTCGTGCGGCTCGCGCTCGTCTCGCCGTACGACCTGTCGTTCCCCGGCGGAGTGACGGAGCACGTGCGGCACCTGTCCGCCCACCTTGCTCGTCGCGGACACGAGGTCCAACTCATCGCCCCGGCGTCGGGCGATGCCACAGTCCCCGGCGTGCGCGTCCGCGCGGTGACCCGACGGGTGCGGACGTGGATGACGAACGGGTCGATCGCACGCATCGCGATCTCTCCCGTCGCGGCCTGGCGCGTCGCCCAGTTCCTGCGCGACAGTCGACCGGACGTCGTGCACGTGCATGAACCGGCGGTCCCGGTCGTTGGTCCGGTCGGTGCGTTCCTTGGCCGCGCACCGGTCGTTGCGACATTTCACGCCGCGCGCGATCCAGGGTGGCTGCGATCGCCCTTCTCGCTCGTGCTTGCACCCCTCGCATCGCGACTGGCCGCACGGGTGGCCGTCTCAGCGCCGGCGCGGGCGACCGCCGTGACCTACGCCCCCGGCTCGTACCAGATCATCCCCAATGGCGTGGACGCGGCAAGTTTCGCCGTCGATCATCCCGTGCCCCCGATGATCGCCGGACCCAGGCCATTCGTCCTCTACCTCGGCCGCCTCGACGCGAGGAAGGGACTGGGAGTGCTTGTCGATGCCTTCGCGACGGACCCCGCGCTTCGGAAGCGCGCCCGGCTCGTCATCGCCGGCGCGTACGGCCCGAGGGACGCGGCGCCATGGATCGAACGATGTCGCGAGGCAGGCCTCCCTGACGCGGCCTTCATCGGTGCGGTCAGTGACGAGTCGCGGGTCGCGATCCTCCGTCACGCGGCGGTTGCTTGCGCCCCGGCGACCGGGGGCGAAAGCCATGGATTGGTCCTCCTCGAGGCGATGGCGGCCGGCACGCCGGTCATTGCGGCGGCGAATGCGGGCTATTGCTCGATCGTGGTCCACGAGGTCAATGGCCTGCTCGTCCCCCCTGGCGATGCCGGCGCACTTGCGGGCGCCATCGGCCGGGCGCTTGATGACGATGGCTTGCGCCGCCGCCTCATCGATGGTGGCCTGTCGACTGCCCGCGCCCACGACTGGGCGGGGGTCGTCGACCGCCTAGAGGCGATCTACGCGACCGCGTCGCGGTGACGCGCTGCCGGCGCCGTCATGCGGCCGGTCGCTCCCGGTTCGACCTTGAGATGAAGGCTCGGACGCGGGCCACCGGATACTTCAGGCGCCGGGCGACGGCCCGATGGTCGGCCCACTGGTGAGGCGGGGAGAAGCAGTCATGGCCGGCCCGTCGCGGTATGCGCAGATGTACGCGCCGCTACGCGTCCCGAACTACCGGATGTTCATCGCCGGGCAGTCGATCTCGACGATCGGCACGCTCGTGCAGATGACCGCGCAGAGTTGGGTCGTGTTCGAACTGACCCACTCGTCGGCCGCGCTCGGGTGGGTTGGCCTGATCGGTTCGCTGCCGATGATCGTGCTCGGTCCGTTCGCGGGTGCCTTGGCCGATCGGGTCAATCGGCGCCTGCTCCTCATCGGCACGCAAGCGACCCTCGCGGTGCTCGCTGCCGTGTTCGCTGTGCTGGTCCAGACCGGATCCCTCGTTGTCGAACACGTGTACGTGCTCGCGTTCGCGTCCGGGATCGTCGTCGCCCTCGACCTGCCCGCCCTTCAGGCGTTTGCGGCCGACCTTGCCGGCCCCTCGCTCATCAGGCAGGCGGTCACGCTCAACGCGATGGCGTTCCAGATGGCTCGCATGATCGGCCCGTCCGTCGCGGGCCTTGCCATCGGGTCTTATGGCAATGCGACGGCATTCTGGATGAACGCGATGAGTTTCGTCGCGGTCATTCTCGCCATCTGGCGGATCCGGTTCACCGAGGGCGCGGTCCAGGCGGGCCTCCGCGATGCTCGAGCCACGACCGACGGAACGCCCGCGCGTGCCCGCTTCGGCGGCCCGCTCGAGGCGGTGCGGCATGTCTTCGACCATCCGCCGATGCTTGACCTTTACCTGTTTTCGATGCTGTTCACGTTTCTCGTATTCTCGACGTTGACCGTGTACCCCGCGTTCGTCGCGGACACCCTCCACGGCGACGCGACGATGCTTGGGTTCCTCATGGGCGCGAGCGGCGCGGGGTCGTTGACGTGCACGTTGCTCTTCCTTCCAATCCTGCATTCGGTTCGACGCACGGGACTGCTGATCGCCGGGGCGCTCGGGTGGTTCGGCGTGATGCTGGTGACCATGACCGTGGCCGCGCCGCCACTCGCGGCCTTCGTCGTCGGGTGGGGAATCCCGGTTGACGTTGCCGACGCGCTCCCAGTGGTTGTCGCGTGCTTCGGGTTCCTTCAGGGGATGGCCGGACCCGTCGTCATGACGACGAGCATGGGCCTGCTCCAACAGATGGCGCCTCCAGCCATGCGCGCCCGCCTCATCGGACTGGTCACCTCGATCTCGTTCGGGATGCAGCCGTTCGCGGGACTGTTGGTTGGCTACGCGGGTGAACTCCTTGGCGCGGGCATCGCCCTCCGGATCAACGGCATCCTCTTGATGATCTCCGCTGGCGCGATGGTCGCGTTTCGCGCGTCCGTTCGTGCCCCGTCACCCGTGCCCGCGACGGTTCCTTCAGGTCCGCGCGCCGCGGTCTCGACTACCCCGGGACCCGCGTCCACCGGTGGCGTTGGACGAGATGTCCGGACGGTCCCTTCGGCGACCGCGTGACCCGTCATCCGTGGCATGCCGATCCCATCGCCTTGTCCGGCCCTCGGAGCGACCATGGCATACTCGGCCGACGTGACCACGCTCCGAGCGGAAGTGCAGTCGCGGACGCGGCGATTTGCCGAGTTCGTCATCGCCCCGGTCGCGCGTACCGGCGTCACCCCGAACGCCCTGACGGTTGTCGGCCTCCTGCTCAACCTCGTCGCGGGGGCGGTCCTTGGCTCGGGCGAATGGCTCCTCGGAGGGGTCCTTGTCCTCGTCGCGGGCGCATTTGACATGTTCGATGGCGCGCTCGCGCGGGTCCTGAACCAGCGCACGGATTTTGGCGCGTTCCTGGACTCGACGCTTGACCGCTACTCCGAGGTGGCCGTCCTGATCGGCGTGCAGGTCGGCTTTCTCCATTCGGACGCCGTCGCGTCGTATCGCCTCGCCGGCATTGCCCTTGGCGGGGCCATCCTCGCCAACTCGCTCATGATCAGCTACGCCCGTGCCCGTGCCGAGGGCCTGCGGCTCGATTGCGAGGTGGGCTTGTTCCAGCGGCCCGAACGCGTGATCGCGGTCGGGATCGCGACGATGCTTCCACCGGCGATGATGATGGCGTGCCTTGCGCTTATCGCGGTCGGCACGCTGTGGACGGTTGGGCAACGGATCCGCCACGTCTGGCGATTGACCGAACCGGAGAGACGGCCATGACCGCGGTTCGCCGTGCCTCGGTGACGCGTGAGACACGCGAGACGCGCGTGACATGCTCGATTGACCTGGATGGCCACGGCACGTCTCGCCTCGCGACCGGCGTCCCGTTCCTCGATCACATGCTGGACCAGGTGGCACGCCACGGGGGCATCGACCTCGAAGTGACATGCGAGGGCGACCTCGTCATCGACACCCACCACTCGGTCGAGGATTGCGCGCTAGTCATTGGTCGTGCCCTGGATGAGGCGCTCGGCGACCGGTCAGGGATCGCGAGGATGGGGCACGCCACGGTCCCGATGGACGAGGCGCTTGCGACGGCGGCCATCGACCTGAGCGGACGGGCGCATGCGGTGGTGCAGGTTGGCGATGCCGGTGGTGCCGGGCTTCCGCCGTCGCTCCTCGCGCACTTCATGGATAGCCTTGCGAGTTCGGCGAGGCTCTGCCTGCACCTTCACGTAACCGCCGGACGCGACGCGCACCACATGGCCGAGGCTGCTTTCAAGGCATTCGCGCGTGCCCTATCCATGGCCGTCACGCACGACCCGCGTCGGCGCGGAGGCGTCGCATCGACCAAGGGGACGCTCGCCTCCTGAGGGACGGCACGGTCGGCGTCGAGGCGCGGTGGGTTAGGTGGCGTGGCGCGGGCGATCATCCCGCTCCTCAGGGCGGGACCATCGACGTCGCCGCCCGGCACACGCGAGCGGCGTCGGTGCGCCCGTCGCCGGTGCGCCACGGGAGCGAGCGGTCAGGAGCTCAGGCGACCGGGTTCAGACCACGGGTCACGCGCGCAGGACTCGCACGAGGGCGGCGGCGGTTGCACTGGCGAGGGCAAGCCGGGCCGACCATGCCTCGGGCGTGTCGTAGACCTGCCGCTCCCACGCTTCGCGCCCGCCGCCGGCGGCGATTTCCGGCGCGTGAAAGGTCGCCGTTTCGAACTCGAGGCCTTCGCACCACGCCTGCAACACTCGCGCAGGATCCTTCCGCCACACGATGGCCGGCCACTCGCCGTCCGTCGCGTTCGACGCCTCCACGGACCCTTCCAACACCGCGCTGGCGCCATCGGGGGAAAGCCAGGCCGCACCGGCCGTGACGTCGCTCCGCCGTCGGAACGCGGACGAGGCCGCCCGGTTGGTCGCGTCCTCGCACAGCACCTGCACGCGCGGGTGGGTCGCGAGCGCGCGGGGGGTGCGGCCGAGGCATGCATACCAGGCGCCGCCACGCTTCCCGAGCATCCGGTCCGGCAGGCCCGCAAGCTCGTCGGGATACGCCGTCGCCCAGTGGAGCCACCGGTCCATGTCGCAGTAGAGGATCGAAGACGGCGAGTGCGCGGCGACCGCCGCCACGGCAGCGCGTCGGGACGCGCCGATGCCCGCGTCACCGCCGGACAGGGGTTCGATGCCGGCCTCGCGCAGGCACCTGATCGTCACCTCTGCCGTGCTTGACGTGACCGACGCGCAGGCGACCCCGTACTCCGCTCGGAGGATGGCCGCCCGCGCCTCCAACAGGGGTACGAGGCGTGCATCCGGGTCGTGGACGGTGGTCGCAAGGGCGGGCCTTCCCATCGTCACTCGTCTCCTGACCGCGCGGAGAAACCCGCGCGTCGCTCGGAGACGACGCGGTCGTGAAGGTCCGTGAGAGCCTGGGAGAGCACGACGGGATAGGGACTTGCGGGGGCTAGGGCACGGAACGGCTCCGGCAGATCGCGAAGATTGTTCTGCGCAAACTCCCAGATCTCCGCCAGTGGGGGCGTACTTCCCGCGACGACGGCGCCGCACTTGATGACCGGACGCAAGAGGCGCAAACCACCCTCCGGGCGCGGTTCGTCGACCAGCTGGATCACGTCTCGCTGGTAGTGGCCGAGACGAAAGACTTCCTTGCGTCCCGGAAGCGTGCCCTTGTCCGCCGAAAGCTTGACGAGAGGACGGCCACCCCCGGTGGTCCCGTCGTCGTAGTGGACGGCCTTGTACACGCCTCCGAGTCCGCCGGCTTGTCCATCGATCCGGGATCCCGGGGTTGTCCCGAGGCTCGTCCCGACCCCGAAGGCATCGACTGGCGCACCGGACTGGACGAGGGCGTCGATGCTCTCCTCGTCAAGGTCACCCGAGACGAGGATGCGCGTGGCACCGAGGCCCTCTCGATCAAGGACGCCACGCACGAAGCGGCTTCCGGTCTCGAGGTCGCCGCTGTCGAGGCGGACAGCAGCCAGAAGATGCCCAAGACGTTCCTGCACGTCGTGCGCGATCTCGACCACCGTCTCCATCGCCGCCCCGATGTCGTACGTATCGATGAGTACGGTGTACCGGCTGAACGTTTCGGCAACGGCGATGAATGCCTCACGCTCGTCAGGAAACAACTGGACGAGCGCATGCGGGATCGTCCCGGTCGCCGAGAGGCGGTACCGCTCGGCCGCGGCGACAAAGCTCGTCGAGCTGCATCCCCCGATATACGCACTTCGGGCGACGATGAACGGTGCGGCGGCGCGGCGCAAGGCGAACTCGGCGACGCGGCGCCCACGGGCGGCAATCGTCATGCGCGCGGCCTTCGTCGCGACCCAACTCGCGGCGTTGATGGCTTGAAGGACGCCGGCCTCGACGAGGAGCGCCTCCGGGAATGGGGCAGTCACCCGGACGAGTGGCTCGTTCGGGAACGCGATGGAGCCTTCCGGCATCGCATGGACGTCGCCGCTGAACCGGAGGTTGCCTAGGAAGTCGAGGAACGCCGGGTCATAGTCGCGCACCTGCGAGAGGTAGCGAAGGTCCCGGTCGCGATACCGGAAGTTGCGCACGAACTCGATCGCCGTTTCGAGGCCGGCCACGAGGATGAACGAGCCCCCGCCCGGTGCCCGGCGCGTGTACATGTCGAACGTCGTCACGCCGAGGCGACCCAAGCGCCACGCGACGTAGGCGGCATCCGGGTGGTACAGGTCGGTGACGAGCCCAAACGAATCCGCGTCCTCGGACAAGGCTCCAGTCACCAGCGAAGTGTACGCCCGGTGTGCGCTACCCGACCCTAGGTGCCGGCGTTCTTCTGACGTGCGGTCGGCCGAGCGGGCGCGCAGTCGTCTCGGACCAGTAGGTCCAGGGCGCCACGTGGCCGACACGCCGCGCCTCGTTTGCCTGCCGCGGGAAAGGTGCATATACTCGGTGTCGCGCGGTCGGGGTTCGGTTGACAGGTTGAGCAGGCCTTGCCATATCGATCAGGGCAAGTTGCCGGTCGCATGTCGCCCGATTGCGGCGAACCTTGCGATCACAGACCGAGGGGATGGGTGAGGTAGACCATGGCGCTACAGCGTAGCTCTGGCGCACCGGCCGGCACCCCTGCAGCATCCCCGGTCGCGCCGACGCAAGCAGGGAGCCCCGCCCTCTCGACCCGCGAGTCGATCGTGCAACCGCATGTGGAAATGGGCGTCATGTTCGGTCAGGCCCTTGGCGGCCGTGAACCGGTCATGACGGCGCTCCAGAACCTCCAGAACATCGGTCAAGAGCACGGCTGCGATGCGATCATCGCCGTCAAGCTCATGCAGTACCCGACGAGCGCCGGACCTGCGGTGGTTGCGTATGGCACCGGCGTCAAGTTCGCGCGCCCCACGACTGGCGGCTAGGCACCCGGCTACCGCGGTTGGTGAACCCTCCCGGCCGGCGCGCCGCCGCCGGGATTTCGGCATCCCCCGGGTGATTTCTCCGACCGCGACCGTACGTCAGCGTCCGCGGGCGTGCGGAGGGGAGGGCTCGTCACCGTTTTCCGCCCTGCGATCGCGAGGGCGATAGCGCTAAATGGCAACGCGACCTCGATCGAGAAGTGGCGGGCCAACGCACGCCGATCGAACCGGGCCGCGGCCAACCGTTCGTCCGCTCGACTCGGGCGCCGCGCGATTACTGTTGGAAGGCGTCGCGCGCGCACTCTCGTCGGTCGCCTTGCTTGTGGCCCGGACTTTCCATCTCTTCCCCATCCGCCTCGCCATCGCGATCGTCACGGTTCCCTTGGTCCTGGTCCTTTCGTTCGCCCTCGTATTCCGGTCGGCGAACCAGGAGGTCACCTACCCGGGAGTGAGCGTCGCTGGGCACCCGCTCGGCGGGCTTGACGCCAATGCCGCACGGGCAACGGTTCGACAGGCCGTGGCCGAACGGCTCGGGGCCGAGGTGGTCCTTCGGGCAGGCGACCAGACTTGGCGCCGGAGCCTCGCGTCGCTTGGCGTGGGTGCCGATGACCACTCGATCGACCAGTGGCTCGACGATGCATGGGCAATCGGCCACCGCTCGACGTGGCGCGACTGGTGGGCCGACCAAGTTCGCCTCTTGCGCCACGGAATCGACGTTCCGGGCACCTTCACCGTGGACCACGCACGCGCACGCGCGACGCTTGACGTGATCGCGAGGGCCGTGGAACGCGACCCGGTCGATGCCGAGGTCTCCCTCGCGCCCGTAGGCGACCGATTCGAAGTGCACCTGACCCCGGCAAAGGCTGGGTTGCGTGTCGATGTTGATGGCACCATCGAGTTGATCTCGGCGTACGCCCGCCGTCCGAACCCCGGCAGCATCGAGGTCGCCCTCATCGTGAACCGGGCCGCGATCGACGCCGACGACCTGCGTGCGGCCACGACCGGGGCCAGTGCCCTCGTGGACGACCCGATCGAACTGGTCGACCCAGCCGACCCGTCCCGGCGTTTGGTACTCGATCCCCGGGCCGCGCACGCGATGCTCGACCTTCGTCGCGACACTGCCGGAGGCATTGAGGCACGCTTCGATCCCGTAGCCCTCCGGGCGTGGGTTGAGGCGGTTTCTCGCGAGGCCGCACGGCCCGCGACAAACCCTCATCTCACCAGAGTTGACGGTCGGATTCAGTTTCAGGTCGGCAGCGTTGGCCGGGCGATTTCCGTCGAGGCGACGGCGCGGCGCATCGAAGCCGCCCTGCCAACCGCGCGCCATGACGTACCGATGGCGTTCGTGCCGGATCCCCCATGGGTGCCAGCGGTTGCCATGGAACAGGCATTCCTGCAGCTGGAAGAGGCCACCTCCGCGCCCTTGGCGCTGGTATTGCCTGCCGATGGTGGCCGACCAGGTCGCGTCGTGGTCGCGTCCAGCGAAACGATCCGCGCCTGGATCGCCCTTCCGGACGCGCAGGCAATCCCGCGAGACACCGCGCGAATGCCGGTCGCCTCGCGCCCGCGGCTCGAGTGGGGGATTGATCGCGCGGCGCTTGAGCGGTTCGTGTCGCGCGAGATCTTGCCGGTCGTGGATGCCGCACCGGTCAATGCCCGCATCGCGGTCATCGCGCGGTCCGGGCCACCAACGCCGAGCGGCCCGGCGATGGTCCCGACACCAACCATGGCGAGCGATCCAGTTGGTTTCGCCCTCGCTCGCTTGTCGTGGACGGCGACGCCGCTCGGCACCAGGACCCCATCGATCGGCGCCGCCACGGCGATCGCCCAAGGGACGGCCCTCGCGGCCCTCACCGTGACCGCGACTCCTCGCGCATCGGCCTCGCCGGTCGCACTGGCGACGTCATCCGAGGCCCTCCCACGTATCGGATCGTCAACCCCGGGGGCGACGCCCGCAAGCATCACGCCTGCCCAGCTCACGGCTGCACCAACTTCCATGCCCGGGTCGCCTCCCTCGTTGGACGGCCAGACACTTCCCCAGTTCGCCGCCGTGGTCGTCCCGGGTCGACCAGGGCGAGGGATCGACGTCGAAGTCCTCGCGAGGGTGATCGACGTCCGACTGCATGAGGGACTTCCGCCGCTTCAGCCGATCCTCGCAGTGCCGCCACCGTCAGTTCCGGGGCAATCAGGTTCCGCTGGCACACCCGCAGCACCCGGAGCGACCATCACGCGCACGCCGACAGCGACACCATCCGCCACCGCGACGCCGACCCCCTCCGCGACCGCGACGGCCTCTCCGACATCGACCGCAACGAGGGCGACGTCGCCTGAGCCGGGGGGAGTGCTCGGGACGCCGCCCGATCCCGCACGGATGGGCGCTACTCCCAGTGCGGGTGCTGCGATGACCACTTTCGATCCGCTCACCGCGGTCACGGGAATGCGGGCCGTGGTCATCCCGATCATCGACCGACAACCCGTCGTCGGCTTGGACGCGCTGGAAGGGGCCGCGCGCCAGGCAACGGTTCTCGTGCGTGCGCCAATTTTGGTCGAGTGGTCCGACCGCGAGTGGGTGATCGATGCGAATGATCTCGTTGACTTGCTTCGGTTCGGCCCTGGGGCGGTGACTGGAACGGTCGCCTACCTGAGCCGCGACGGCCTGATCGCGACTGCAGACCGGATCGCGCGGGATGCGGTCCGCCTGGCGGACGCGCCTGTTGACGAGGCGGGCGACGTGCTTTCGGTCGACGTGCCTCGGACGGCCGCGGCGATCTGGTCCGCGGCAAACGGTGACGGCGCGGCGCGGCGCGCGGAGGTGGCGTGGATCGAGGACGAGCCAACGCCGGTGCGTGCTGCATCAACCCCGGCGTCGGGTTCCGGGAAGCCAGCCGAGACGCGCACTCCCGTCCGGAACCCGCGCACGCAGGTCGATGGCGCGGCGACCGCAATCCCCGGCACGCCTTCGCCCACGGTCGTAGGGCTTCCCTAGCGGCCAGGACGCGTGCCGGTCTATCGGATCGCGTTGTTCGACCCGTCAACGGTCACGATGGCCGATAGTCAATCCCGCCCGGCGCACGAGCCCTACCCGGGTTTGCGACTGAGGCGTGGTTCTAGCGGAGACCTTCCCTAGATGCCGAGGCGCCTGCCAAGTTCTCGGATCGCCTCGATCGACCCTTCGATCGCAGACGTCTCGAACCGAGACCACGCCTCGTCCGGCACGAGCAGACGCGCCCTCGCGACGCTCGCCTCCCACTCCGGGAGGTGGCGATCCCGCACGGCCACGAGCGTCGAGTCGGGCACGCCGAGTGCGCGCAGGTCGAGCGGCTCCGCCTGCATCAAGTCGCGGTCGTGGCGCACGTACGTTGCCTCAGCGAGCCATGGGTCCGCCTGAGTGAGCACGCGATTGACCACGGCGGAGAGAAGGCGCTCGACCGCCGCGTGGTCGATCCATGGCGGAGCCACGGCGTAGGGCACGCGGGCGAGTTCGATGGTTCGGTCGATGTCGTCGACGGGCAGGCGATCAGCGATCAGCCAGATGCCGTGGTGGGCGGCGCGCTCGGCAGGGAACGCGGGCAAGCGCGACTGGAGATGCGTCCAGTTGGCGACATCCGCGAGGACGTGGGCGAGGTAGCCGATGCACCACGCGAGGGCGGCGTCCGACCGGTCCGGGAGCGCGTCCCCGAACCCGCGCTTTAGGAACGCATCGACGATCGTCGTCACTCCCCACGTCGACGGGTCCCGGTCGTCGTAGAAGTGCGAGCCAACCTTGTCCGCGCCCGCGAACAACCGGATCGCGTCCGGCGCGACGCCCCCCGCGAAATACGCCTCGGGCGCGGCGATCACCGACGCATGCGCCCAAGGGATACGGCCCTGCAGGGCCGAACGCGTACGAACTAGGAGGGCCCAATGGGCGCGAACTCGGGGCATCGGGTGATGGGGATCGACTGTGAGATGCGGAGGGGAACGCTCCCTGTCCGTGGTTGGCGGGAATTCGGAGAGCCCAGTCCGAGCGAGCGCGGGGCGCGGAGGGGATCGCTCCTCGTCCTACTCGATGACCTCTTCCTGCTCCTCGACCTCTTCCTCGATGACCACGTCAATGTCCAGGCTAAGGGCAGGAGGGGTCCAGGCGACGGATGACTTGCCGCGGGCGGGGTCGGCAAGAGCGGTCAAGATCGGCTCGCCCGAGATCGGCAATGTCGTCACTCGTGCGCCACACGCATCGTAGACGGCGTTCGCAACGGCTCCGAGCGTCGGCACGATCGGCACCTCGCCGACGCCGCGCACGCCATACGGGCCATCGACGGCAGGCACCTCGACAAGCAGGCACTCGACGTTTGGCGCGTCAAGTGCCGTCGGCATGCGGTAGTCCAGGAGGCCCGGGTTCCGCAGGCGCCCCTCGTTGTCGTACACGAAGCCCTCGGTCAGCGCCCATCCCAATCCCTGGACGACGCCGCCCTGGATCTGGCCCTCGACTGCGGTCGGGTTGATGGCCTTGCCGACATCCTGCGCGGCGACGACGTTCGTGACGACGACTGCGCCCGTCTCCGGGTCGACCTCGACCTCGACAAGTTGCGTCGCGAATGCGGGGGCGCGCAGCAAGTGCGTGACCTCGCCCGTGCCCACGACGGGGCCCTGTCCGGACCCTGACGATCCCCGCGCGACCTGCCCGATCGTCAGGCGGTGGGCCGGAGCCAGCGTGGACCAGAGCTCGCCACCACGGTACTCGACGTCGTCGGGCGGGCATCGGAGGACGGTCGCCGCCCGTTGGCGCAACTGGGTCCGGGCGTCGATCGCCGCGCGATACACGGCGGTGCCCAGGCTGTAGGTGATGCGACTGCCGCCGGTCGGGTTGCTGAACGGCGCCACGTCCGTATCGGCTTGCACGACCTGTACCCGCTCGTAGGGGATCTGAAGTTCCTCGGCAGCGATCTGCGCCATCGTCGTGCGGGTGCCCGCAAGGTCGACGGCCCCCGTCACGACGACGGCGGACCCGTCCTCGTTGATGTTGATGTGTGCGGTGGACGTGCCGACGCCCCCGCCCCACAGGCCGCACCCCACCCCGCGGCCTCGCAGCCACCCCTCGCGCGAAGGCGGGGACTTGGGGCTCGTCCACGCCGGATGGGAGGCGATGGCGTTCAGGGTCTCTTTCAAGCCAATCCGCGGGTACGGCACGTCGGACGGGTTGCGGTCGCCCTCGGCGACGGCGTTCTTCAGCCTGAGAGCGACGGGAGACATGCCGAGCTCGTCGGCAAGCATGTCCAGCGCGCTCTCGACGCCATAGGCGCCCTGCGGACCGTTCGGTGCGCGGTACGCCCCCGTGCTCGGCCGGTTGGTGAGCACGTCATACCCGACGTAGTGGTAGTCCTGGATGGCGTACGACCCGAAGCTGCAGTTGATCCCGCCGACGGAGCCGCCTCCCGGGTACGCGCCGACGTCCCAGACGAAATGCGCGCGCGCGGCGACGAGGGTGCCGTCACGACGCGCGCCGACCTCGACGTGCATCGAGGTGTCCGGAGCGGGCCGCGTCGCTCGCAGGACGTCGGAGCGCGACAACTGCATCTTGACCGGTCGGCCGGTGACGTAGGCCAGGACGGCGCAAATCGGCTCGAGGGTCATCGCGCCCTTCGCGCCAAACCCCCCGCCAACCTCGGAAGCGGTGACCCGCACGCGCCGTGGCGGGACCTTGAGGAAGCCCGCGAGACCGCTCCGCACGCCGAACGACCCTTGGGTCGACGTCCAAATCGAAAAGCGTCCGTCGGGGGCGTACTCGGCGAGGCACGCCTGCGGCTCGATGTATCCCTGGTGGACCATCGCGGTGCGGAAGGACGCCGCGATGCGCACGTCCGCGGACGCAAGGGCCGCGTCGACGTCGCCCTTCGACATCTCGGTGACCTTGGCGACGTTGCTCGGCGTGCGGGCCTTGCCGGCAAAGGTCTCGGTGAAGACCCCGTCGTGGATCGGCGTCGCCTCGCGCCGCATCGAGACCTCCGGGTCAAGGACGACCGGGAGCGGCTCGTACTCGACCGTGATGAGGGCGAGTGCCTCCTCGGCGATGGTCGGCGAGATCGCGGCGGCGACCGCCACCGGCTCGTGGTGGAACACCGCCTTCCGCCACGCGAGGATGCGCTTCCCGCGCGAGGGGACGTCGAACTCCTCGGGCGCGGCAGCGGTCTCCGAGATTCGCGCGACGATGCCGGGCAGGTCCGCGCCGGTCACCACCGCATGCACGCCCGGGAGCGCGCGCGCCGCGGCCGTGTCGATCGAAACGATGCGCGCATGGGCATGGGCGCTGCCGAGGAAGCGCGCCCACAGCATGTTCGGCCGTGACGTGTCGGCGCCGTACTGCGCCTTGCCGGTGACCTTCTCGGTTCCCTCGATCTTGGGCACCCGTTGCCCGATCACGGTGCGGGTCGGAACGGTCACGTCGGCCTCCGGCGTGCGGGTGGGGATACCGGTCGGGATTTGAGTCGTGGTCATCGGTCATCGCTCCCGGCGCGGCGCGCCTGGCAGGGAAACTGGCGGCTAGCGGGACGCCTCGGCTGCGACCTCGATGGCCCGCACGATCTTGTCGTACCCGGTGCAACGGCAAAGGTTGCCCGCGATCGCGTAGCGGATCTCGGTCTCGGTCGGGGTCGGGTTCCGGTCCAGGAGGGCGACGGCGGACAGCACCATGCCAGGCGTGCAGATGCCGCACTGGAGGCCACCCTCGTTGACGAACGCCTCCTGAACTGGATGGAGCGTGTTGTCCGTCGCGATGCCCTCGATCGTGATCACTTCCTTGCCCTCGACCTCGGGGGCGAGGACGAGGCAGGCGTTCACCGGACTGCCGTCGAGGAGGACCGTGCAGGCCCCGCAGTCGCCGGTTCCGCACCCTTCCTTCGTCCCGGTCAGGCCGATGGTGTCGCGCAGGGCCTCGAGCAACGTACGGTGAGGGTCGGTAAAGAGCTCGTGCTCCTCGCCGTTGATTCGGGCGTTTACGATCATCCTGGGCACCGGGTTCTCCTGGACGGCGTCGTTCGATAGTTCATGCCGGGTCGTCCGCGCCCGGACGAGCGTCGCAACTCAAGCGGCCAGGGCACGGCCGATCGCGATCTTGATCGCGCGGCGCGCAAGCACCTCGACAAGGTGCCGACGCCATGCCGCCGACCCTCGCTGGTCTGAGATCGGGCGGGCCTCGCCAGCGGCGATACGCGCGACCTCCGCGATCGTCGCGTCATCTGGAGCCTGCCCGACGGCACGTGCCCCCGCCTCGCGCGCGAGGAAGGGCGTCGGCCCGACGGCTCCGAGCGCGACGCGAAGTGATGCGACGTCGCCACGGGCGTCGAGCGCCACGCTGGCTGCGACGCCCACGACGGCGATGTCCATCTCCTGCCTTGGCGTGTGCCGGAGGTACGCGGACCCGGACTTCGATGGAGGTGACGGCACGCGGATCGAGACGAGCACCTCGTCGGCGCCTAGCACGGTGCGACCCGGCCCGACGAAGAAATCGACCAGCGGGATCTCGCGTCGCCCGGTCGCACCATGGACGTCGATGACCGCGTCAAGGACGAGGAGCGGGGGCGCGCAGTCGGCGGACGGGGCCGCGTTGCAGAGGTTGCCCCCCACCGTCCCCCGGTTCTGGATCTGGTACGAGCCGACGAGCGAGGCGCCCGTGGAGATGGCGGAGAAGCGGCGGCGGATCTCGGGATGATCCGCGACCTCGCCGAGCGAAACGCGCGCGCCGATTTCCAAGCCACCGGCTTCGTCGAACGAGACGCGCGAAAGTTCGTGCACGTCACGCAAGCTGACGACGTACCTCGGGACGCTTCCGCGCTCCTTCGCCTGGACGAGAAGGTCAGTACCCCCGGCGAGGATCCGTCCGCCGGGACCTTCCCGCTCGAGGACCGCAACCGCTTCGGCGAGTGAGGAGGGCGCGTGATAGGCGAACGCACGCATCGTGAGGGGGCTCCGGGGCGAAGGTCTGACGCCGTCCCGTCTGGGACCATGGCGCGAGGACCCGGTCGTCCGCCCGTGGCCCTCAACCGCTGTCGCGTTGATTGTAGCCCCGGTACGTTGGGAAGGCGTGAGTATCATCTCGCAGGATGGACCCCATCCGCCACGCAGCACGGCCGACCTGCACTTGCACACCAGGCGGAGCGACGGGGCGATGACCGCGGCGGTGCTGCTCGCCCACGTGGTGTCCCGGACGTCGCTTGGGGTCATCGCCGTCACCGATCACGACGACCTTGCCGGGGCGATCGACGCGTGGGACCGCGCACGAGACCTGCCCGGCGCAACCCCTCGAGTGATCGTCGGCACTGAGGTCACGGCTGCCTGGGGGAAGCACGTCGTCGCCCTGTTTCCATCGGCGCCATTTCCCGCGAAGCCGCTTCCGCGCTTCCGGAGCGTGCGAGACACGGTCGCCCTCATCCACGACCTCGGGGGCATCGCAGTTGCCCCGCACCCCGCGACGCCGCTGGTGCCGAGCTTGGGTGAGGGCGACATTCGACGCTTGATGGACGGAACAGCGAGGCTGGACGCGATCGAGGTTTGCACCGGCGCGCTCCGGGGCCGGAGGCGGGAGGCCCGCATGCGCCGGCTTGCCCGGGAGCTAGGCATCGCCGAGGTCGGCTCCAGCGACGCCCACCATCTCGCGCACGTCGGGGCCGCGGTCACGCATTTCGATGGCGCCGGGATCGCCGACCTCGTCGCGGCGATCACTGGTCGGACCACCGTCGCGGGATGGGGTCAGTCAACGCGTGTCGGCCCTCGCGCGCTGCTCGCGCAAGCCGGGAGGGCGTGGGCAGTCCGACCCGCGCGCGAACTTCGGGAGGTCATGCGCCACCCACGGTTCCGGGAGCGGCTCAGACGCTTGGCTTCCGGGAACTAGCGGCCCGGCACGGTCGTCGTTGCGAGCTTCGGAAGGGCAACACCGATGTCCTGGGAAGTCGCGACGAAGGAGATGAACTCCTCGTCGACCAGCTCGGTGATCGTCGGCGTCGTCGCCCGCTGTTCGCCGAGGTACTCGTCGTACTTGACGATCGCCGACTTCACCACATCTGGCTTCCGTTCGAGCAGAGCCTTGAAGACGGTGTAGGTGTGGATGTCGCGCTCACCCTCCCAGTACCACTGTCCCCAGCGGTCCAGGACGCGTATCGCGCGGTCGAGGTCGGGCATCAACTTCTGGATCGTGTCGCCGCGCCCGAGGTACCAGGCGACCCGGATCCGGGTCAAAGCGAGGGTGGCGCCGTAGAGCGGTTCCGGGGTGATGTCGAGGCTCTGAACAAGCGTCTTGACCGACTCGTCAATGGTCAAACCCACTTGCTCCAGGAGCTCGCGGTCATTCGACATCCACGCGGCGCCGAGGACGTGCATCGCGAGCGGAGCGTAGATCCCCTGTCGACGGCCGTCGGCCTGGGCGTCCAGGAGGAGCGCCGGGGCCGCCCGGCGGTACAGGTCCGACGCCCAGTCCATCTCCCCGAGCAGCCATGCCCCGCGAGCGGCGCGAAGCCACACGCCACCCGGGATGACGGCCCTGACGCTCTTGCGTTGCGTCTCGTCGATCAACTTGAGCGTCACGTCTAGCTCGTCGCTGATGCGCTTGGTCGCCTCGTCCGTCGTTGTCGCCATGGGCGGCAGTATACCCGCGAGACCTTCACCCGGAACGCGACGCGCCAGTCGGCCAGCGCCTGTCGCGAGTGGCCCCAGTACTGGGAGCGCCAGCGTTCCGCCGTCGCGCGGGCTGGCACCACCGGCGTCCCGCAGCCTCAGGCGACCGGGGCCGGCCCTAACGGACCCGCTGCACGTACCACTGCCCACCACGGCGCTCGACATTCAAGATCGAGCTCGTTTCAGACCAAGCGGACCAATCGGCTGGAACCCCGTCCCGGTGGAACCGTTCGCGCGAACCATAGGTCAGGTAGACCTGACCGCGCCACGAGATCCCCTGGTCCAGGGCCTTCGCAACGGAGCCGACCGGACGCGTGCCGGTGACGGTGATCGCGCGTACTTCCGCCTCAAGCTGGTCCCCGCGGGCGCCGATCGAAATCCGTCGCGGCGCGATTGCCCACGTGCCGTTCGCGCCCAACGTGTAGCCGATCCGCGTCAACTCGTTCTCGAACGACTCGACACCCTTCCGCCCCGCGTCCGCGTCGGTGACGTCGCCGCATCCGGCTACACCTACGAAAGGAACGACGGCCGCCACGGCGAGGACTTCGCGCCGGCCAAACGTCTGGGCTGGCGGTCGGAAGGTCACTCGGTCACGCTGCCGACGGCATGACCCCTCTCCGTGTCGATGCCGTCCCGATCAGGCCCCAGAATGGTCGCCCCTGCCAGCAGGACGTCGCCATCGTAGAGAACCAGCGCCTGCCCGCCGGTGACGGCACGTTGCGGCATGTCGAAGCGGACGCGCACCGCGTCCGGTCCGATGTCGGGCGCGGGAGCGGCGGTTGCCGGCACGGGCGCCATCCGGTGGCGGATTCGGGCCTGGCACCGGATCGGGCCATCAAGGCGAGGCAAGGCAACCAGGTTCAAGCCGTCGGCGACGAGGCCGTCGACGAGCAGGTCCCGCTCCCCTCCGACGACGACCGCGTTCCGGTCAGGGTCGATCGCGACCACGTAGAGAGGTTCCGGGGACGATATTCCCAGACCCCGCCGCTGGCCGACCGTGAAGCGCTCGATCCCGGCGTGCATCCCGCGCACGCGCCCTGAGGTGTCGATCACCGGCCCGGAGCCCCGGGTGCTCCCGCCGGCACGGTCGATCACCTCGCCGTAGCGGGTCCCAGGCACGAAGCAGATGTCCATGCTTTCGGGCTTCTCGGCGACCGACAACCCGTAGCGCGCCGCGAGGCGTCGCGTCTCCGCCTTCGGGATGTCCCCGAGGGGGAACATGGTGCGCGACAACTCCTCCTGGGACATCGGGAAGAGCACGTACGACTGGTCCTTCCCCGCGTCGGTCGCGACCCGAAGGCGATAGCGCCCGGTCACGGGGTCGACGTCGCGGCGCACGTAGTGGCCGGTCGCGACGTGGTCGGCGCCAAGCGCGGCGGCGCGGTCGAGGACCGGGCCAAACTTGACGTGCTGGTTGCACCGGACGCACGGGTTCGGTGTGCGTCCCCGCCGGTACTCCGCCACGAAGTCGTCGATGACGCGCCGCCGGAACAGGTCACGGAAGTTGAGGACGTAGTAGGGGATCCCGAGACGAGCCGCGACGCGGCGCGCATCCTCGACGGCCGAGTTGCCGCAACACGCCTTTGAGCCCTTGGCGTCACCTTGCGGCTCTTCGGGCCACACGTTGAGCGTGACCCCGATGACCTCGTGGCCCGCCTCATGAAGGAGGGCGGCGACCACCGACGAGTCGACCCCGCCACTCATTGCCACGACGACCCGCGCCATGCCTTCCGTGCCCCCGTACCGCGGTACCCGAACCCCGCCTCGATGAGAGGTCGCCCGTCCCGTAGATGGTAAACGTGCCACGCGCGACGCCGCCCAGCCGCGCGGCTGATGAAACCGCTGATCCGTCGCTTCGCGAGCGATTCCCTCCGCGTCACGACCGCCCTTGTCATGGAGAACCCGAATGCCTGAGGCCGATCGCACCATCCGTGGGTCGCTCCCGCCGCTCGTTGGCGTCGCCCCCATCGCGCCGACGCCTTTCACGGACCAGGGTGACTTGGACCTTGACGGGCTCGGACGCGTGATGGACTGCATGGTTGATCAGGCCGTCGATGCGATCTGCATCCTCGCGAACTACTCGGAGCAGTTCGCATTGACGGACGAGGAGCGCCGCGACATCCTCGACGCCTGCCTCGGACGCGTCGCGGGGCGTGTTCCAGTCATCGTGACGGTCTCGCACTTCTCGACGCGGATCGCCGCCGAACGGGCGCGCGACGCCGCTCGCGCCGGGGCGTCCATGCTCATGCTGATGCCCCCGTACCACGGGGCAACCCTTCGGGCCGACGAGGCCCAGGTACTCGAACATTTCGCGGCGGTCGCGGATGCTTCGGGGCTGCCGTTGATGGTCCAGGATGCACCGATGGCTGGGACGCCGCTGCCGGTGTCATTCCTTCTCCGGCTCGGGTCCGTCGTGCCGCTGGTCCGTGCGTACAAGGTCGAGGTCGCAGGCGCGGCCGGGAAGCTTAGGGCGCTGGTCGAGGCTGGCGGGGAGTCGATCGTCGAGCCGTTCGACGGCGAGGAAGGCATCACGCTGCTGGCCGACCTTGACGCCGGCGCGACCGGCACGATGCCGTCAGCGATGCTTCCCGACCTGATCAGACTGGTCGTCATGGCGCACCTCGCTGGCGACCGGCGAGCGGCTGCCGACGGCTATTCCCGGATCCTGCCGCTCATCAACTACGAGAACCGACAGTGCGGCCTGCGCGCGACGAAGGCGGTCCTCATGGAGGGGGGCGTGATCGGCTCAGATCACGTGCGACACCCGCTGGTCCCGCTGCACCCGGCAACTCGCTCGGGCCTGCTCGAACTTGCACGCGAGGCGGACCCCCTCGCCCTGCGGTGGGGTCGCTAGAGCTGATCAGTTCGGGTCAGCAGGGCGGTCCGCCGACGTCACGAGCAATCGGGTCGCTCGAAACTGTTCGGGCAGGCGCGCCGTGATCGTGTGAAGCGCTAGTCCGAACTGGGGAGGCGGAAGCGGCCGGGCGCGCGTGGTCATGCCCTTGGCGATGACCACCGCCACCATGGGTATCGACACCGCGGATGATGTCGATGGCATGCGGCAGCACCTCGACGATGGTGTCGAAGTTCTCGGCGAGCGCCTTGGGGTTGCCGGGCAGGTTCACGACAAGGGTGCGACGCCGGATCCCCGCCGTCGCACGCGTGAGCATCGCGTACGGAGTGATGCGAAGGCTGGCGAGGACCATCGCCTGAGCGATTGCCGGCACCTCGCGATCGCACGCGGCGCGCGTGGCGTCGGGAGTCACGTCACGCGGCGACAGGCCCGTACCCCCGGTTGTCAGGACCAGGTCGAGGCGGTGGTCGTCCGCCCACTCGCGGATTGCGGCCTCGATCGCGCTGCGGTCGTCAGGCACGACCCGATACTGGCGCACCACCCCGCCAAGTCGATCAAGGACAAGGTTGTGCAGGGTGGGCCCGCTGACATCCGCGCGTTCGCCCCGGGCACCGCGATCACTGCAGGTCAGGATGCCGACGGTGATCATCGTCTCCGCGGTGGACCCCGGCGCGTGCCCTTGACGGGACGATCCGCCTGTCTCGTCGCCCATGTCGAGCAGTTCCCCCTCGCGACGCGATGGCGCCGCCCTACGCAAACGGTACACGTCGGCCGTACTGGGAGCGCCGACGTCCCGCCGGGCATCTCACCCGCAATCATCGCTTGTCGCTCACGGTCCGGTCGGTTCGGCCCGCCTCGCCGTATCCTTCGGGCGTGCCCCCTCGCGTCGCCCCGGGCCACGCACCCGTGCGCATCCACCCGGGCGCGGAACGGGAGCGACGGTGCTATGACCATCCGCATCGCGTCATCCAGACGGCGTGCGCGCGATGCCGCACGCCCTTCTGCGCGGACTGCCTGACCCCCGTGCCACCGGCACAGGCGAGCGGGACCGTCGTGTCGGGCGACCCCGCGTGCCGCCGGTGCCGGGAGGAACTCGCGCATCTCGCCGTGCGCCGGGCTTGGGACCGGCGACCGTGGTGGCAGCGCCTGCGCCCGACTTGGCAAGACATGCGCCGGGCGGCCGTCACCTCCGCGATCATCGGCGCCATCGCGTTGCCCATCGGTGTCATCGTGCGCGAGATCGTGGCCTCGCCGATCACGCCGGAGGAGTTCGCACGCATCGCCTTCGCCTTGCGTGGTGGCTTCGGGGGGCCCGAGGGCACGAACTACCTGAACACCGTGCTCGGGGGGACTTATCTCGGCGCCTCGGCACCGTCGGCGACCGGGTACGAGCCAACGCGATTGATCGATACATGGGCGACCGCACGCGTGCCCGCGTGGCGGACCGCGTCGGCGCTGCCGATCGAACTGACGTTTGCGTTGCCGAACCAGACGGTCGCGAACCGCGCCATCCTGCGCCCCCATCCTGGCGAGGCCCGAGACACGTGGCCGCGTGCGTTCGAGGTCGCGTTCTCGACTGTCGGGCCGTCCGGTCCGTGGACGGTCGTCCTGGACACCGACCTCGATCCCGGGACCGTCGCCACCCCGACTGCTCCGGGTGGCGCCACTCCCGCCGATGACCGGTTCGTCGTGCCGTCGTTCGAGGTGCGTGAAACCCCGGTGCGCTGGGTTCGCCTGGTCATCCGGTCGAACGGCGGCAGTCGGGACTACACTTCGCTCGGGGAGTTCGAGGTGTTGTACGCGCCGAGGACCCCGTTGGGCGCTCCCCCAAGCGTCGTTCCGGGTCGTCCCTGAGGGGCGCGCAAGGCGTGACCACAGGGCGTCCCGCGCTGGTCGGAGGGTCGCGCCACGCATGTTCAAGTTCTTCCGCCGGCCGGCCTCGGATCCCGGTGCCGAAACGAGTGCAGGCGTCTCCCAGGCCGCCACGAGCGACGCGGTGCCGACCGCTTCGATCACCGGTTCGCTGGGGAAGACCCGGGGCGGGCTCTTCGGGGCGGTCCGAAACCTCTTCCGGACGGCCGGCACGCTCGACGCGGCCTTCTGGGATGAGCTTGAGGAGCGCCTGATCGCCGCGGATGTCGGCGCGCACGTCACGGCGGACCTCATCACCGAGCTGCGCGCGCGCGACGCTCGCCGGGCATTCGCGTCGGGAGAAGATGCCGAGACCGCCCTCCGCGAGCTGCTCGAGGCGATCCTGGCACGGGCGGGCGACACGGGCCTCTACCTGCCAGAGGAAGGCGTCGGGGTCGTCCTGGTGATCGGGGTCAACGGGACGGGCAAGACGACCACGGTCGCGAAGTTGACCCGCTACCTCCAGTTGGGGGGCCGGGCGCCATTCCTGATCGCCGGTGACACCTTCCGTGCGGCCGCGATCGACCAGCTAAAAGTGTGGGGCGACCGCACGGGGGCGACCGTCTTCGCGCAGTCCCCTGGCAGCGACACGGCGGCGGTCGTGTTCGACGGCATCGGCGCGGCGATTTCACGCGGGGCGGACACCATCATCATCGACACCGCCGGACGCCTCCACACCAAGACGAACTTGATGGCGGAACTCGAGAAGGTCCGACGGGTGATCGGGCGCCGGCAGGCCGGCGCACCGCACGAGACGCTGCTCGTCCTCGACGCCGTGACTGGCCAGAATGGCTTGATCCAGGCCAAGACGTTCATGGGATCCGTGGGGGTCACCGGTCTCGTGCTGACCAAGCTCGACAGTTCCGCCAAGGGTGGGGTCGTCTTCGCCATCGCCGAGGAACTGCGATTGCCGATCAAGCTTGTCGGGACCGGGGAACGGATCGACGACCTCCAGCCGTTTGACCCGTCGGAGTTCGTGCGCGCGTTGTTCTCGTAACGGCGGGACCGGGGGGCCTAGCAGATGTTCGAATCGTTGACCGACCGCCTGCAGGGCATCTTTGGCGAACTGCGCAACCATGGGCGCCTCTCGGAAGCAGATGTCGATGTCGCGCTGAAGGAAGTGCGCCTCGCGCTTCTCGAAGCGGACGTGCACTTTCGGGTCGCGCGCGATTTTGTGAAGCGCGTCCGGGATCGTGCGGTCGGCGTGGAGGTCAGCCAGAGCCTGACGCCGGCGCAGCAGGTCCTCCGCATCGTCAACGAGGAGCTTGTTGAGACCCTCGGCGGCACGGCAGGGCGACTCGACTGGACCGGCCCGGTGCCGGCGCCCATCCTCATGGTCGGCCTGAACGGCCAAGGCAAGACGACGTCGTCCGCAAAGCTGGCGGTCCGCCTCCGGAAGATGGGGCAGCGCCCGTTCATGATCGCGTGCGACACGTTTCGGCCGGCGGCGATCCAGCAACTGGTCACCCTCGGGAAGCAGGTCGGGTGCGACGTCTACGAGGAGGGCACCGAGGCGAGCCCAGTCGAGATCGCGCGGCGCGGCCTGGAATGGGGCCGCGACCGCGGCCACACCATCGCGATCGTCGATACCGCCGGGCGCCAGCAAGTTGACGAGCGCCTCATGGACGAGCTCGTCGAGTTGCGCCAGGCGATCAACCCCACCGAGATCCTGCTCGTTGCGAGTGCGATGACCGGCCAGGAGGCGGTCAATGTCGCGCAAGCGTTTCACGCGCGGCTCGGGTTGACTGGCCTCGTCTTGACCCAGATCGACGGGGACGCGCGCGGTGGCGCGGCGCTCTCGATCCGCGCAGTGACTGGGATCCCCGTCAAGTTCCTCGGTGTCGGGGAAAAGATCGAGGCCCTCGCCGAGTTCCACCCTGACCGCGTCGCGTCGCGGATTCTCGGCATGGGTGACATGCTGACGCTGATCGAGCAGACGCAGGAGGCGTTCGACCACGACGAGGCCACGCGCCTCCAAAAGAAGCTGCTGAAGGGGCAGTTCACGTTCGACGACTTCTTGGGGCAGATGCAGTCGGTCCGCAAGATGGGTTCGCTGCAGTCGATCCTGGAGATGATCCCGGGCCTCAACCAGTTGACGAAGCGACCGGAGATCCAGGCGGCCCTCAACGAGAAGCAGTTCCGCCGCGTCGAGGCGATCATCCAGTCGATGACGACGCAGGAGCGCGCACTGCCCCAAGTCATCGACGGGTCGCGACGCCGACGGATCGCGGCGGGGAGCGGCACGAAGGTTCAGGACGTGAACCAGTTGCTGAACCAGTTCCGCGAGATGCAAGGCATGATGAAGCAGATGTCCAAGGGGACGATGCCGAAGCACCTCGCGCGCCTCATGCGCCAGTCGTGACGTCAGTGGGGCACGTACCAGGTGCCCCACCACCGAATGACATACGCGTCGATCCCGACCAGATCAAGATTTGTAGCGCCCGCGGCGATGGTGAAGCCGCCAAGGGCGACGGCGAAGCCTGCAAGCCGAGCCGAACGGACGGACCACCCTCGCCTCCGGCAAGCCTTGGCGAGGGCTTGCGCGGCCTGGTCAAGCGCGACGCCAACGCTGGCGTACACCGCCGGGAACGCGGTCATCGTGACCCACGGCACGTTGTAAACCAGTCCTTGGGCGAAGGCCAAGATGGCCGAGCAAGCGCCAAGCGCCCGCAGGATTCGCGGGCCCCGGACCATGCCGAGTACACCGAGGACCGCGACGATGGGGTGGTACGCCCACAAGGTGTCGATCGCCACCGACCACGCGGTCCGGCAGATCCCGACGACATGCCCGAAGGGATCGGCGACGACGGCATGCAGGTCGTCGAGGCGTCCGGAGACCACGCGGAGCGGGTCATTCATGTGCGCGGCCACGCCAAGCCCGACCGCGTCCAGCGCGGCGCGGGTTGCATATGTCGCGATCCCAAACGTCGCCAAGGCAACGGGGAGCGGGAGGCGCCATCGGCGCATCGAGGGGCGCAACGACATCGCGCCGAGGACCGGGAAGAGCACCCACTGGTAGGTGTAGGTAATGCTTGACAGAAAGGCGATCACCCCGATGCCCACACCGCGGGTGATGGTCCCCAGGTCGTGCCGGTCGAGGATCTTCCAGGCAAGCAAGAGGTAGATCGGAAGCGACAGCGAACTTGCCGCATGAAGGTTTCCTGACCCGATGTACCCAACGCCGAGGGGTCCGACAGCAGCGAGGCCCCCGGCGAGAAAGGCAGCGATGGGGGACGCGCCCGCAAGCGCCGCGAGGGTCGCGGTCGCCCACGCGCCGGCCCACCACCAAGCAACGTCCGAGAAGACCGATCCCCAATACCAACTGCCGAGGAGGTTCGTGCCCACCGCCGCCGTCCCGATCGGCAGGATCGCGCGGTAGTCGTCGGTCATGAACGACGACGTCTCGTAAATCTGACCAATCGTCTGATTGGAAACCATCGCCCGCGTCGTACGGAACATGGTCTCGCTCTCGTACTGAACCTCCCGCGCTTCGAGAACGCGCATCTGGTTCGGCATGACGATGCCCCGCCATGGTTCGCCCTCGATACGCGCAAACGCCATCGCTGTCACGAGGGCGAGCAGGGCAACCGGTCGTACGAGCCAACCCATCCCGGTCATCCTGCCTCGAGCCAGACGATTGGCGCGCCCGGCCGCACGCGGCCGTCGGACGGATGCGAGACCCCCCGCGTCAGGCCCAGGGCGGTGCCAGTCCACGCCGCACCGTCCTTGGCGGAGGCGCCGCGCGAAGTCCCGAAGACGGCGACGCGCAAGTCCGGGTCTGGCACCGGTTGGTGCAGGTCGACCGTGGCGGTGCGCGTTCCTCCAAGGATCACGCCGTCGAAGAACGCCTCACGGCACCCGTCAACCGTTGATCGGCCTTCCGACTCGCCCTCCTTCAGGAGGGGGCCAATCCCGGTGCCGTTCACCGTCGCGACGATGTAGGCGGCGCCCCGGTACTCCGCCGCGAGGTTGACGCGCAGACGCAACCGTCCTGACTGGCCGGCATCCGGAACCGGCACCACACGCCGGATCACCACGTCAGGCGTTGGCAACGAGATGCCCCAGAGGCGGGTCGACGCCTGGTCGCCTCGCTCGAGGCGCGGCGGGTCTTCCCACGTTCGCATGCCGGGAAGGGATGCCGCGAGAATCGCCGCCGCCGCGATGCACCCTCGCGCGACACGTCCAAGCCCGGGCCAGGCCAGGTTTGCGGCGCCCCAGAGGCCGAGGACGCCTGCGGCGTGAATCGCCAGGAGCACGAGGCGGTGGGGCGTGACGTGATCCGCCGCGACCAGCGCCCAATCTGCTGCCAAGACCGCCGGGTCCACCGTGTTGCTTCGATCAAGCAGGGGCGTGGTCAGGCGCCGACACCGGCAATGCGACGACGTCTTGCTCATGGATCGTGGTGATGCGGTACGGGTCCTTGCCCTGTGACTCGTGCCAGACCCGCACGATCAACTCCGCGACCAACCCGATCACCACGAACTGGACGCCGACCAGGAAGCTCATCACCGAGAGCAGGAGCAGAGGGCTCTCGATCAGCGACTTCGCGAAAACGACCTTGTCAAACACGATGTACGCAAGCGTGATTCCGCTGATCGCGACGCTCGCGAGGCCTGCTCCGCCAAGAATGTAGATCGGCTTCGATCCGAAGTCGCCAAGGAACTGCACGGTCAAGAGGTCAAGCATCACCTTGACAGTGCGGTTGATCCCGTACTTCGAGGTGCCGTGCTTGCGGGCGTGATGGCTTACCACGATCTCGGTGATCGTCCCGCCGGCTTGCTTCACCAGCGCTGGCAGGAACCGGTGCATCTCGCCGTAAATCTGCACGTCCTTGATGAACTCCGACCGGTAAATCTTGAGCGTGCACCCGACGTCGTGCAGGGGCACTCGCGTGACGCGGGCGATGATTCGGTTTGCGATCTCGGACGGGAGCCGCCGCGAGAGGTATGCGTCGTGCCGGTCCTTGCGCCAGCCGCTGACCAGATCGAAGCCCTCGCGGATCGTCGCGAGCAGGCGCGGGATGTCCGCCGGGTCGTTCTGGAGGTCGGCGTCCATGAGGACGACGTAATCGCCCCGAGCGAGGTCGATCCCGGCGGCGAGGGCGGCGGACTGCCCGTAGTTCCGACGCAAGCGGACCATGCGATAGCGCGGGTCGAGGTTCCCGATCGACACCATCCGCTGCCATGATCCATCGCGCGAACCGTCATCGACGAGGATGGCCTCTGCCGGCTCACCGATCCGGTCAAGGACCGCCCGAAGCGCCGTGTCGAGGTCCTCGAGCGATCCGGCCTCGTTGTAGACCGGGATCACGACCGATAGCGCGACATTACCCATCTGCTCATCTCCCCGGGTGCATGCCCGGAGACCCGACCTCTCGGTGGCCAGCCGGCTCGAACGTACTGGTCCTACGCCTTCTTCGGGCGCTCGCGGCGCCAGAAGCGCACCGCCGAAAGCGGTACGGACTCCATCTGGAACGCGTGGCCAAACCCGCCGTACTCCATTGTGCGCAAGAGCCACCCCGATTGCGCGAGCGACGGGCCGTAGTAGAACGAGGCGTCCCCGTACGCAACGCCATCGATCCCCTCGGCGCTCGCCGGGACGTGGTCCGATCGCCCATGCCGGAGCCAGAAGCGTCCGCCAACCCGCACCTGGAATGCGGTCCAGGTGCCGAGGCGATCGGTTTCGACATCAAACGCGACCTCGTCGCGGGCATCGCGCAGGAATGCCGTCCGGTATCGCGCGAGTTCCTCGCGAAGGGCGCCCGGACCCCGGACGCCCAGGTAGGCCCGCGCCGTTGCCGCCATGTCGCCCTCGATCACCAATACGTCGGCGCCCTGGTCCGGTGCGAGGAACAGGACGGCGAACGTGAACGCGCCGCGTTCGTCATTCGTCTGCGCGAGGGCGACCGCGTCGATCCGGAAGTTCAAGGTAAACGAGGAGGCGTTCCAGAACGCCGGGTCGCTCGTATCGACTTCAACCACGTCGCCGGCCCAGACGTCACCCCCAAGGCGGTCCAGCATTGCCGCCGCCTCGTCAGTGTCGTCCGGGTCGGTCCCTCGCCGGACAGAACGGGGCCCACGATCCAAGGGGGGGGCTGTCGGGGCGACAAAGGCCTGGTTCCAGAGGCGTCGAACGCGTTCGGGGATGCTCTCGCCGGCCACGTGGTCCCGCCCTTCGGCGCAGTCTGGGGGCGCTGGCGCCCTGCCGGCCCTGGATGCGGCTCTCGATTGCGGGAGCAGTCTAACGTGATCCCCCCGATACACTCGGGCGGGGATGCCCGGCCTGCCGATCGTGTCGGCCTGGCTGGCTCACCCGCCCAGGACGCGCGCGATGCTTCCGCTGATCGAAATTGATATCGACCCGGTGATCGCCCAGTTCGGGCCCTTCGCGCTGCGCTGGTACAGCCTCATGATCATGGCCGGCATTTATGGCGGCACCCTTGCAGCGGCGCGATTTGCCGGCGATCGGGGCATCGACCAGGACCATGTCTACTCGGTGGCCGTCTGGGTGGTGGTTGCTGGGATCATCGGTGCCCGCCTCACGCACGTGATCGACCGATGGGATCTCTATCGAGACCACCCCGAACGCGTCTTCCTGATCTACCAGGGAGGCATCGCGATCTGGGGGGGGCTGGTCGCGGGCGGGATCGCGGTCTGGGCGTACGCTCGTCGGAACGGCGTGCCGTTCTGGCGTTTCGCCGACGCGATCTCCCACGGAGCGATCCTTGGGCAAGCCATCGGACGGATCGGATGCATCGTCAACGGTGACGTGGCGGGAAGGCCCACGGGGGCGGACTGGGGGTTCGTTTACCTTCACCCCGGCGCGCTCCTTCCGAAGCTGTCGTACTTCGGGGTGCCAACCCATCCATACCCGCTCTACGAGCTTGTCTGGGACGTCGCCCTGTTCGGACTGCTGTTCGTGGTCGCTCGCCGGGTTCGCATCGACGGGGCCGTCTTCCTCACGTACGCCGCCGTGTACTCGATGGCACGCTTCGTCCTCACGATGGTCCGCGAGGAGGGAGTCTGGGCGTTCGGCCTCCAGCAGGCCCAGATCGTGTCACTGGCGACGTTCGCGCTCGCGGCTTGGACGCTCGCACGACGGGCCCGTCTCGCGGCTGCTCCCGCCACGGTGGCCGACGCCCCGTGATCGCCGCCCGGGCCACACGAGCCAGGACGACACGAACGATCATCCTTCCCTCCTGGCGATGGGCACGGAGGCCCGCGGACCCTTTCCCGCCGGTGCAAGGTGATGGATGATCGCCTAGCCCTCGCGCTGACGCTGGCACTGCCGCTCCTGACCGCAGCAAGCGCGTTCGCGGCAATCGCCCGGCCTGCACGGGCATTGGTAGGTGTCTTGCTCGTGGCCGCGGTCATCGACGCGGTCGCTGGCGTCGCGATCCTTCCGGGGATCCGACGGGGCCTCGCCGCACCCGAGGCCGGCGTCGCGACATGGTCGCCGCTCGGCCTCTATGGGGTGGAACTGACGGTGCGCACCCAAGCGCTTGGCAGCTTCCTCGCCGTGCCGGGCGTCGTCGCCGCGGTCGTCGGGTGGTTTCGAGCGTACGGCCCACCTTGGCGCGACCCGTCCGGCAAGGCCGTGCCGGCGGGGCGTCCGGTGGTCGATGCCGCCCTGCTCGTCGCGGTCTCAGGGGGCACGTGGGCACTGGTGGCGGGAGACCTGGTGTCGATCGTGCTCGGCACCGGCGCGTTCGTCGTCGCGACCGCTGGTGCCCTTGCTGCCGTAGGGGCCGTGCGCGCCGCCAGATGGCGACTCGTGGTCACCGGCGCGATGAGTTTTGGCCTGCTGGTGTGCATGCTCCTCCTCGGCAAGGTGAACGGGTCCTTTGCCGCGGGGCAACTTGCTTCTGTCAGTTTCAGCGACGCCAGTCTGGCCGGGCTCGTCATGGTCGCGTCTGGACTTGGCAACGCCGTGCCTTTCCACGCGTGGGCGCTTCGTCTTTGCCGGCAGCCCCTGATGCCCGCGGTCGCCGCTACCGGGAGCGCCGTTTCGCTTGCACTCGTTGACATCGCTTTCGTAACCACCGGCGGCGAGCTTGCAGGCCCATGGCGGACGTTTCTCACGGCCCTCGGATTGTTCGCGATCATCGGATCGATTGGCTGGTCGTGGTCCACCAGTCATCCCCGAATGCGGCTTGCCACGCTCCTGGGTGGTCGCACCGGGTTGACGCTCATGGCGCTCGCCAGCGGCGCGCCCGCAACAATGAGCGCGCTCACCCTCTTGCATGGCGTCGCCGCGACAGGAGCGGCGATCCTGTGGGTCGCCGCCCCCGGAGCCGCCGCATCGTCGCCACCCACTCCCGTATCGCGCGCCACCTCGGGAGGAACTGGGGGTGGAGGCCTCCGAGCGACGCGGTCCTTCCCTCTTACCCCTCCCGCGCCTGCAGGGTCGCTCACGGGGAACGGGAAGGTCAGGGGGATGGTGACGACCGACGCGTGGCGAAGTGCCGTGCCTTGGATCGTCGTGCTCGTGGTGGCCACGGCGGTGGGCCTTCCGGGAACCATCGGCGGACTTGCAGCGGACACGTATCTCAGCGCCCTGACGGCGTCAAGCGAAGCCGGAGGGTGGCTGCGCCTTGCGGCCCTCCTCCTCGATACCGCGACGATCGGCGCAAGCGGCGCGGTCCTCGGCGCATGGCTGCGACCGAAGCGTTCGACGCGCGACGGGACGTCCCGATCCCCCATCCATCAACCTGATGGATGGGCCATGCCCGACGACGGATGGCGGGCACGACCCTCGGTGTTTGGATCGCTCGCCGCGATGCTCCCGTGGCTGGGAGTCGCCATTGGGCTCGCGGTCATCGTCGCGCCCGCCGTACTTCCGCTGACGTTCGTCGGCCCGTGGTTCGGTCCCATCAGCGTCGTCGCTGCCGGGACAAGCACTCCACCCCGACTTGTCGATGCGCTTCGGATTGCGAGCCCGGACCGGATCCTCCTCGCTGGCGCCGCCGCGGTCGCCCTCTACCGGATCCAGAAAGGGGAAGAGATGCTGCCGGCGGTCGCGCGGGCGATGCTCGGCATCGGGGTCGTGATTGCGACGCCCCTTCTTCGCATCGGCCGAGGCGTCGTGTTGGTCGTTCGTGGTGCGCTCGACCTCTTGCTGGTTCGCCTGGTCTCGTTGAGCGACCAGGCGTCATCGACGGCGCGCCTGGTCGAGGAGCGTTACTACGCCGCCGTCGCTGTCGTCGTCATTGTCGTGCTGCTCTACAGTGTCGGGCGATGATCGTGACCTTCTGGAGCACGGCAAGGATGCCCGCGGACCTTGCCAGCGCAATCTCAAAAATGTCGTCGCCGACGTCTGAATGGGACACGTGCGAGTGCTGAACGAGTTCGTCCTGCTCGTCCTGCTTGTCGTGGTTGCCTCGCTGCTGAGCGTCTCAGTCGAATGGCACGTCGCCTTGGCCTGCCTCTGGCTCGTCTATGGGATCGCCAGCACGTGGCTCGCCGTCGTCGCGACCCCCGAACTGGCCGGTGCCAAGCTCGTCACCGGCTCGACGGTCTGCGTGCTCCTCGCGCCAAGCCTTCGAGCACTGTCGGCAGAGCGCGCCCGGAGTACCGGACGGGTGCGCCGCCTCGTCGATACGGCTGGAAGTACGGCGGTAGACGAGCCGTTCATGCTGGTCGGGGCGATCCTTGTGGCGGCGGCGTCCATCGCGCTCTCGCAGGCCTTCCCGATCGTGGGATCCGCGACGAACTTCGCGTGGTACTGGCTTGGCTTGCTCGGCCTGCTCTTGATCATGCTTTCGCGCGACCTCGTTCGGGTTGGCATCGGCCTCCTCCTCCTCCTCAATGCGGTCGACCTTCTGGACACGCTCGCGGCTAGCCACCAGGGGGTCGGTGCGATCGGTGCCCGTAGCGTCGTCACGATCGTGCTCGCGCTCGCCCTCGGCGTCGTGTGGACGGCCGTCCACGCGCGGGCAGTGACAGGTGCGCCGCCACCTCCGGTGCCGACGCTCTCGCTCATCGGCCGGCCGGTCGGAGACCTTGACCAGTCCGACCAGCAGGCGGTGGACGAGGCGGCGTCGCAGGCGGGATAGGGCGAGTGGCGACGACCGTGTCACTCGGAGTGATCGCGCTTCCTGTGGTCAGCCCTCTTGTCGCCGCGGCGATCCTGGCCTTGGCGATGGCCCTCGTTCACGGGCGCGGCGGATCGGATGGCGCCGTACGGCGCGCGCCGTGGGCGCTCGTCCTGCCGGTCATCAACTGGCTTCCGGCTCTGGCGATGGTGGGCGCGGCCGTCGCGGTCGCGCGACTGCCCGACGCGGCCGCCATCCCGATCGGCTCGTGGTCACTCGGGGTGGGTGCCGTCGCGCGCGTCCAGTCGGTGTTCGCGTTCGGGGCCGGCGCCTTCATCGCTGCCCTCGGGGCGGCCTCCGATCGGGGACCAGCCACGGCGATCGCCGCCGTGATCGCGTCGTCGTCGATCGTCATCGGCGCCGTGGCGGGCGACGATGCGCGGGTCGGCGCCGCCGGCATCCACGTCGCCGTGCTCGTCACGGCGATGGTCATGGCCACGGCTGGCACCGACGGCACGGCTGGCCGGTCGGGATGGCGTGCCGCGACAACCTACTTGACGCTGGCAAGCCTCGGCCTCGTGATCTTGCTTGCCGGCTTCTCGCTTGCTGACATCCTGCGGATCAGTCCGGGAGGCCTCGTCACCGAGGCGTTCGCGATCGCGGTCCTCGCCGTTGGCTTCGCCCTGGCGATCGGCCTGGTCCCGCTCCACTTCTGGGTGCCGGTGGTCTCCTTGCGGTCAGGCGAAGGCGGGGCGATGCTGGCTTTGGGGCTCGTGGCTCCCGCCACCGTGGGCTTTCTGGTGCAAGTGCTTTCTGGCCTTCCGCAACTCGGCAGCGAGGTGCTGACTGCGCGCCTACTAGTCATTGGCGGACTGCTCGGGTGTGCGGGAGGCGCGATCGGCGCCGTGGCACCCGGGCGTCTTGGGCGACGGGTTGGCTATGCGGTGATCGCTGGCCTCGGCCCGGTCTTGCTTGGCATCGGATCCGGCACGCGTATCGGCGTCGCGGGGGCCTTGGTGGCGCTCGCCCATCACGCCACGTGCATGATTGTCCTGGTCGGATCGGCCGCCGCGCTCGAGGGGCGACCGGATCGCCAACGCCCGGCAGGCGCATCGCGACGCGCGGTTCAGATGGCGTTCGTCCTGGCCGCCATCGCCTCGAGCGGGATCCCGCCGCTTGGCGGATTCGCCGCACGATGGGCCGTGATGCAGGCCTTGTCGCTCGCGGACTGGCGCCTGGCGATGGCGGTGGGCGTGTCGTCGCTCGTGGTGTTGGCGGGGCTCCTCGTGGGCGCCAGTCGCTGGCCCGGTGACCGGCCTGAAACTCCCGTCGAAGGCGACCTAGGGTCCCGACCCCAATGGAAGTTGTCGGGTTCGGCGTGGGTCCTGCTTGCGTCCACCGTCGCCGCGTGCGCCTTAAGCGTCTTGCCATCACCAGTGCTCGACCAGGCGCACCGTGCGACCGCCCAGTTGACGTACCTGAGACCGTTCTAGCGTCGTCCGCCGTCGGCATGGGTTGCGACCCAACCTGCCCCTGACGACGACCGCTCGACCGCGTCGACGACTCGCTGGGCGGCGACACCATCCGCGAACCCTGGCCACGCATCGTCACCCTGCACGGGAGGCAGGCCCCGCAACCGGCGCACGATCCGGATCGCATGAGCACGAGGGAACTCGTCGAAGGGCAGGTCGATGTCGAAAGGCGTGGGGACGACCGCGAAGCGCCCAGTCGAGGCCGGCGCGAGACGCACGGTCGCCGGCTCGCCCCGCTCCTCCTCGAGGACGGCCGTCCCCTCGTCACCACTCAGCTCGATGCGACGGTAGGAGGCGCGCCCGTAGGCGACCTGGCTCACCTGCACCGTGCCCGTGGCGCCGCCTTCCAGGCACGCCACGAATGACGCGGTGTCGTCCGCGGTAACCCGCGCGATCGCCGTGCCGCCCGCCGCATCAGGACGCATCGTGACGACCGTCCTGGCAGCGCCAGACACCGCGACCACCTCGCCCGCAAGCCAGCGGAGGGCGTCGACCATGTGGATGCCAACGTCAAGAAGGGCGCCCCCGCCGCGTTCCCGAAGCATGCGGAAGGCAATTGGCGCGGTCGGGTCGGCGCGAATGCCCTGTTGAAAGCTGATCGCGAAATGGCGCAGGCGCCCGACCCGGCCTGCCTGGACAAGCGTCCAGAGGTGCTTAAACGGGACGGTCGAGCGGTACGTGAAGTTCACCGCGGTCCGGACGCCGGCGACCTCCGCGGCGCGAGCCATCTCCTCGGCCTCGGCGAATGTCACGCCCAGCGGCTTCTCGCACAACACGTGCATGCCGCGTTCGACCGCCTCAAGCACCATCGCGTGGTGCACGTCGTTCGGGGTTGCGACGACGACCGAGTCCGGGCGGGTCTCGTCAAGCATCCGTCGAAAATCGTCGAAAGACGCGCCGACGCCATTGCGGGCGGCGATGTCTGACACCTTCGCAAGCGTCGGACCGAAAAGCCCGACAACCTCCACGCCGGGCGTCGCGACCAGTCCCGGGATCAGCACCCGTTGCGAGAAGGAGCCGACGCCAGCGACGGCAACCCGGAAGCGGGGCGTGTCGTCGGTCCTGATGGCAAGTCGATCGGTCATCGAGGACGGCTCCCTGGCGATGGTACCCTCGACCGTTCACCCCGCGTGGTACCGGCCTCCGTGCAGGAGAGGCTCGTGTCCGCGCCGGAGCGCCGGCTGGAGGGCCGCCCACTCGATGTCGCAGACCCCTTCCCCCGTCACCATGGAAAAGCTCGTGTCGCTGTGCAAGCGGCGCGGCTTCGTCTTCCAGAGCAGCGAGATTTATGGCGGGTTCAACGGAGTCTGGGACTTCGGACCGCTTGGTGCCGAGTTGCGGAACAACATCAAGCGCGCCTGGTGGGAGGACTACGTCTACAAGCGCACCGACATCGTCGGGCTCGACTCTGCCATCCTCGCCAACCCTGCCGTGTGGAAGGCGTCGGGTCACCTCGAGAACTTCACCGACCCGCTCGTCGAGTGCCGGAACTGCCACAACCGCTTCCGGGCAGACCACGTCGACCTCGAACGGAATTGCCCGACGTGCGGCAAGCGGGACTGGACCGACGTCCGGCTCTTCAACACCATGTTCAAGACGTTCGTAGGCCCGGTCGAGGAAGACGCGAGCGTCGCGTACCTCCGACCGGAGACCTGCCAGGCAATCTTCGTGAACTTCCGCCTCGTGCAGGGCGCGATGCGCAAGAAGCTCCCGTTCGGCATCGCGCAGATTGGCAAGGCGTTCCGGAACGAGATCACCACGGGCAACTTCATCTTCCGCCTGCGCGAGCTCGAGCAGATGGAACTCGAGTACTTCGTGCGTCCTGACCAAGCGGTCGCGGCGTTCGGCGAGTTGCTTGACACGAGTATCGACTGGCTCGTCACGCATGGCGTGCGCCGCTCGATGCTTGACTTGTACGACCACCCAGACGGCGCCCGCGCGCACTACTCGCAACGCACCGTGGACATCATGTACGACTTCCCGTTCGGCAAGAGCGAGTTGCAGGGCGTCGCGAACCGAGGCAATTACGACTTGACGCAACATGCGAAAGCGTCGGGTCGCGACCTCGACTACTTCGACGACGAGACCGGTGAAAAGCTCGTGCCCCACGTGATCGAGCCCTCGATCGGGGTTGACCGTTCAAGCCTCGTCTTTCTCCTTGAGGCATACGACGAGGAGGCGGACAAGGACGGCATCCGTACCGTCTTGCGCTTCCACCCCCGACTTGCACCGGTAAAGGTTGCTGTCCTACCGCTCGTCAAGAAGGATTCCGGCCTGGTCAGCATGGCCCAGGAGGTCTATGCAGGCCTGCGTGGCGAGATGCTGGTCCTCTATGACGAGTCGGGTGCAGTCGGGCGCCGGTACCGCCGCCAGGACGAGATCGGCACGCCGTACTGCGTCACCGTCGATGGTCAGTCCCTCAATGACCGGACGGTGACCCTTCGGGAACGCGACTCGATGGCGCAGGTGCGCGTGCCGATCGATGGCCTGCGAGAGGAAATCCAGCGGCGTCTCCGGCTTCCATGGTCACGCCCCGAGGTGATCGCCCCGGCGTAGCACCAGCCATTTTGGAAGGGCCCGGGACCGCCGTCGTCTCGTTGACATCGTTGCCCCCGCCCCTTGGGATCCGGAAGCGTCCTCGGTCCCTCGTATACTCTGGCGCGCCGACGATCTTGGGCCGCGATGCACGCCACGGTGGCCGGAATGGTCCGCGCGCATCCTGCCCGGCCCCGGGGAAGGCCTCCCACCGCGTGCCGACGCCTAGCCGCGCCGGGACCGCGAATCACACCTCAAAGAAGTAGGGTTCACCATGTCTCGGAAGTGGGTCTGGCTGTTTCGCGATGGCAACGGCACGTTGCGTGACCTCCTTGGGGGGAAGGGCGCGGGCCTCGCGGAGATGACGAACGCCGGCCTGCCCGTCCCTCCCGGCTTCACCATCACGACCGAGACCTGCAATGAGTTCTACCGGAACGGCAAGCAGTTCCCCGACGAGTGCATGGAGCAAATCCAGGCAGCCCTGCGTGACGTCGAGGGCGCGACCGGCAAGGGGTTCGGAGACCCGGCTAACCCCCTCCTCGTCTCGGTGCGGTCCGGGTCGAAGTTCTCGATGCCGGGGATGATGGACACCATCCTCAACCTCGGCCTGAACGACGTCACAGTCGAGGGACTTGCTGCAGCGACGAACAACCCCCGCTTCGCCTACGACTCGTATCGCCGCTTCATCCAGATGTACGGCGCCGTCGTCCTCGAGGTTCCGAAGGACCGGTTCGAGCACGCCCTCGCGGCCCAGCGGCGGAAGGCGGGGGTCGACAGCGACCCGCAACTCGCGGCGGAGGACCTGCAAGCAGTGATCGCTGCCTACAAGGCGATCATCCGGACGGAGTCGGGGCGCGACTTCCCGGCCGACCCGCAGGCGCAGCTCGTCGGCGCGATCGAGGCGGTCTTCCGTTCGTGGAACAACGACCGCGCGATCGTTTACCGGCGCCGCGAGAAGATTTCCGATGACCTCGGGACCGGCGTGAACGTCCAGGTCATGGTCTTCGGGAACATGGGCGACGATTCCGGAACCGGGGTCGCATTCACCCGAAACCCGTCGACCGGCGTGAAGGAGTTGTTCGGGGACTACCTGCGAAACGCGCAGGGCGAGGACGTCGTCGCCGGCATCCGTACCCCGAAGCACATCACCGAGATGCGGGACGACGCGATGCTCCCCGGCGTGTACGACGAGTTCGTCGCGATCGCGGAGCGCCTCGAGAAGCATTATCGGGACATGCAAGACCTTGAGTTCACGATCGAGCGTGGCAAGCTCTACATGCTCCAGACCCGGAACGGGAAGCGCACTGGCGGAGCGGCGGTCAGGATCGCGGTCGACCTCGCCAACGAGGGTGTCATCGATCGGAAGACCGCGGTCCAGCGGGTGCCTCCGGGCGACCTGGTCCAGTTGCTGTACCCGGTCATCGACCCGAAGTCTGGCGAGAAGCCGATCGCGACCGGCATCAAGGCCGGTCCCGGCGCCGCGATCGGCAAGGTCTGCTTCACCGCCTTGACCGCGGAGGAGCAGGGGAAGGCCGGCGAACGCGTCATCCTCGTGCGACGCGAGACGTCTCCCGAGGACCTGCGCGGAATGATCCAGGCGCAGGGCATCCTGACCTCCACCGGGGGACCGACCAGCCATGCCGCGGTAGTCGCGCGCGGCATGGGCAAGTCGTGCATCGTCGGCGCGCAGGACGTCGTCATCGCGGATGACGAGTCGCACTTCATGTGCCGGGGCGTTCGCGTAAACGTCGGCGAATACATCACGCTCGACGGGACGACCGGAAACGTCTACGTCGGCCAGGTTGCCACGGTCGAGCCGACCCTTGGCGACGACTTCGACACGCTGATGACATGGTCGGACGAGTTTCGGACGATGGGCGTTCGAGCCAATGCCGACGTGCCGCGTGACGCACGAAAGGCGCGTGAGTTCGGAGCCGAGGGGATCGGCCTCTGCCGGACCGAGCACATGTTCTTCGATGACCCGGAGCATCCGGACGAGCGCCGGACGCGCGCGATGCGCGAGATGATCCTGGCTGACGGCGTCGATGCGCGACGTCGTGCGCTCGACAAGCTCCTTCCGTTCCAGCGGCGCGACTTCGAGGGGATCTTCCGGGCGATGGACGGTTTCCCCGTAACCATCCGGACGCTTGACCCGCCGCTCCACGAGTTCCTCCCGAAGGAGGCCGCGCAGATCGAGGAGCTCGCGCAGGTCACTGGCCGGACGGTGCACGAGGTCGAGCAACGTATCGAGTCTCTGCACGAGCTGAACCCGATGCTCGGCTTCCGGGGCTGCCGCCTTGGCATCCAGTACCCAGAGATCACGGAAATGCAGGCCCGTGCGATCTTCCAGGCGGCAGTGACCGTCGCGAAGGAAGGCGTCGCGGTCCATCCGGAGATCATGATCCCTCTCGTCGGCGACGTGAACGAGCTCAAGGCTCAGGAGCAGATCGTAAGGAGCGTCGCGAGCGAGGTCATCAACGGGTCCGGGGTTGACCTGAAGTTCCTCGTTGGGACGATGATCGAACTTCCCCGCGCGGCGTTGCTCGCCGACCAGATCGCCGAGGTCGCTGAGTTCTTCTCGTACGGCACGAATGACCTCACGCAGACGACCTTTGGCCTGTCTCGTGATGACAGCAGCCGCTTCCTGCCGATGTACGTGGAAAAGCGCATCCTCAAGGAGGATCCGTTCCAGGTCCTGGACCGTGAAGGCGTCGGCCAGTTGATGGAGATCGGCACCGAGCGCGGGCGCAAGACCCGCCCCGACCTGAAGGTCGGGATCTGCGGGGAGCACGGTGGCGAACCCTCGTCAGTCGAGTTCTGCTACCAGACCGGCCTGAACTACGTCTCGTGCTCGCCGTTCCGGGTGGTCATCGCCCGGCTCGCCGCGGCCCAGGCCGCCCTTGCCACGGGGGAGCGCGACCGCTAGTCGCCACTCCCCACTCCCAAGCCAACGTGCGGTGATTGGGTCCGCCAGGGTCGCGACGACCTCGATCAATCCCCTCTCCCGGACTTGCGGGGGAGGGGCCAACGGGAGGGGTGACGGCGGTAGGCCTGCTTGAACGGATCCCGCACGCCGCCTCCGCTCTGGTCCCTCCACCCGCCGCGCGACACGCGCGTCGTAAGAGCGTCTACCATTGGGAATGGTCGATCCCGTCATTGACGCCGTCAAGGCCCGGGTCGATATCGCCGACCTCGTCGGCGCACGCGTCAACTTGCGTCGCGCGGGCAAGCTCCTCAAGGGACTTTGTCCCTTCCACCAGGAGAAGTCGCCCTCGTTCGTCGTCTACCCGGACGAGGGTCGCTACCACTGCTTCGGGTGCGCCAAGTCAGGCGACGCGTTCACCTGGCTGCGAGACACGCAGGGACTGGACTTCGCCGAGGCGCTGAAGGAACTGGCGCGCCGGACGGGCGTGGCATTGCCCGAGCGTGCGCCACGCGACGCGTCGCAGCCCCCGCCCGAGGCGGAAGCGGCGGCGCAGGCGCTCGCCGAGGCCGCACGCTTCTACGAGCGCCAGCTTGTTGATGCTCCCGATTCCGGTGAGGCACGCGCATACCTCCGGCGTCGTGGCGTCACGCGCGCAAGTCTCGAGCAGTTCGCGATCGGATGGGCGCCGGGCGGGCGCGAAGCCCTGAGCGCGCACCTCGTGCGCAAGGGGTTCACCTTTGCCCACCTCGAGCTCGCGGGCCTGGCGATGACGACCGACCAGGGTCGACGGGACCGATTTCGCGCCCGCGTGACTTTCCCCATCCGCGACCGCGCAGGCGCCGTGATTGGATTCGGGGCCCGCACGCTTGGCGACGGCCAGCCCAAGTACCTGAACAGCCCGCAGACGCCGTTCTTCGACAAGGGCTCGACCCTCTATGGCATCGACCTCGCGCGCGGGCCGATCCGCCAGGAACGGCAGGCCGTCATCGTCGAGGGCTACATGGATGTCGTCGTGCCCCATCAGGAAGGGTTCAAGAACGTCGTCGCGTCCTTAGGCACGGCGCTCACTGAACGGCAGATCGAGCTGCTCAGGCGGTACACGCGCACGGTCGTGTTGGCGCTCGATGCCGACGCGGCCGGGCAGGCGGCCACGCTGCGGGGCCTCGAAGTCGCCCGTGTCGCCCTCGCGACCTCGGCGCGGCCGGCGCCCGGCAGCATCGCCCGGGGCGGGTTCTTGGCGACCCAGGCAGGCCAGGTGCGCATCGCCGTCCTTGTCGGGGGCAAGGACCCGGACGAGGTCGTCCGCGAGGACCCGGAGCGGTGGCGAGCCCTCATCGCCGGGGCGGTGCCGATGATGGACCACAAGATTGCCCTCGAGACCGCTGGGGTCGCGATGGACGACCCGGGAGCGAAGTTGCAGGCGGTCCGGGAACTCGCCCGGTTCCTCGCACTGGTTCCCGACCCGGTCGAGTGGAGCCACTACGTCGACCGCATCGCCCAGCGGTTGCGCCTGGACGTGCGGGCGGTGCACGCCGAGGTCGTTCGGGCAGAGGAGGCGGCGCGCCGCGCGCAACGGGCAGCGGCTCGCGAGAGCCGGGCGACCGGGAACGCAGGCGCGGGGGCCATGGCAGCCATGGGCGACGAGGCCGGTAGCGCGCCAGGAGCGTCCCCGACAGCCGGAGTGGAGCAGATCGCGGACGCGGGTCGTCCCGACCCTCGCCCATCGCGCACCGACGACCCCCTGGAGCAATTCGTCCTGTCCGAGCTGGTCGCAAGCCCTGATCTCATTGACCTGGTTCGCCACGTGTTCGCGCCCGAGGACCTTCGCGACCCCCGCACGCGCGCGCTGCTCCATCGGCTCCTCGAAAGCGAGGACCCGTCCGAGGCGCGACTGGACGAGACGCTTTCCACCTATCGAGATCACCTCCTGGACGTCGCGCGTGCCCGCCCCTCCTTGCCGGTCGATTCCCTTGACGATCCGGAGGCGCGTCGTGCCGGGGCGTTGGTCGCCGGAGCGCGCCGCCTGCGCGAGCGTCGCCTCCGGGAGAACCTGCGCGACGTGCAGTACCTGCTCCTCGAGGAACCTTCCCCTGACGAGCGTGTCGCGCTACAGCGGCAGGTCGAACGCCTCGCGGCGCAACTCGGGCGCGTTCAGCTTGAACAGAGCCGGACGGTCTCTGCAGCATTCCAGTGATCTTGGCATGCCGTGGGTCCGACGGTCCGTAGCGGCTCCCGCGCCGTTTGGACAGGAACGGAGCTACCGTGGAAGGAGGGCAGGATGACCGAATCCACCCCGTCCGCGCGCGCAACTGGACCGGGCCGGCCTTTCGGGGCCGCGATGACCGGTCTTGGGCGCTCGATCCCCCGGTTTCCCGGCACCAGCGCCGTTCGGAGGTCGGCCCCCCTGGCGACCGACGCCGATCGAGATGCTCGATCGCGCACGGCTTCACCGGGAGGCATTGGCGACCCATCTGCCGACCAGGAGCCGTCGGATGCGGAGCTCTCGCTCGTTCACGGGGAGGAGCCCTCTCGTGATCGGGCACCCGTCGGCGACGAGTTGCTCGACGACCCGGTCCGCCTCTACCTGCGTGAAATCGGAAAGTTTCGCCTGCTCACCTGGCAGGGCGAGCAGTCCATCGGCCGGCGCATGGAGGACGGCTTGCTCGCCGAGGCACGCCTCCCGCTCTGTCCGGCTGACGACCTCGTCCAGCGGCGGTCCCTCGACCACCTCGTCGCGGATCGTCACGCCGCTCGCCGGGAGTTGACCGAGGCCAACCTGCGCCTTGTCGTCAGCATCGCCAAGCGCCAGGTCAACCGGGGCATGGGCCTTCTCGACCTCGTTCAGGAAGGCAACATCGGCCTCATCCGCGCCGTCGAAAAGTTCGACTACCGGCGAGGCTTCAAGTTTTCGACCTACGCCACATGGTGGATCCGGCAGGCGATCCGCCGCGCCATCGCCGATCAATCTCGCACGATCCGCATCCCGGTCCACATGGTCGAGGCTCTGAACCGGGTCACGCGGGGCCAACGGCAACTGTTGCAGGAGCTCGGGCGCGAGGCGACCGCGGATGAGGTCGCGGCCTTCTCTGGCGTATCGCTAGAACGCATCCGGGAGCTGCTCCTGATGAGCCAGCAACCGGTCTCGCTCGACTACCGGGTCGGCACGGACGACGACTCGGTCCTCGGCGATTTCATCGCCGATACGGCGGCGTCGGCGTCGGTCGACCTCGCCTCCGCACAACTGATGCACGAGCACATCATCCAGGTGCTTGGCAGCTTGAGCGATCGCGAGGCGGAGGTCGTGCGCCTCCGGTTCGGGATCGACGGCGGGCCGCCGATGACCTTGGAAGACATCGGCGGGCGCTTCAGCATTACCCGGGAGCGGGTGCGCCAAATCGAGGCCAAGGCGATGCGCAAGCTCCGACACCCATCACGGCGCATCCAGTTGCAGGACTACCTCGAGGGGTGAGCCTCTGTTACACTGCCCGTACGCTTGCCGGTTCCCCCGGCGCAGTCCCTGATAGCTCAACGGTAGAGCGCCCGGCTGTTAACCGGTAGGTTCGAGGTTCAAATCCTCGTCAGGGAGCCCCCGCGCGCTCCAGGCCCGCCAGATGGCGGGCCCTTCGATTCCACGGAATCCTCGCACTCGGCGCCCGTATGTTCGACATCACGCGTGGTCGACGAGGCGTTCGCCGTGGCCACGAACGGTTGCCCCGCGAGCGGGACTCGCACGCGATCGTCAACGATACCCGTGCATATAAACAGACCACTTGACGGCACGTACGCAATGCCGTCACGCGATCAGGATTCGGGCGCGTTGAAAACAATCACATCCCATGCCTTCCGTTCTCGCTGGTGACGGTCACGTCATACCGTGGCATTCGACCGGTCGAGCGCCCTGCGATCGTGGGGCCGCGGTGTGGATGAAAGTGGGATTGACCGGCTATCCGGGTCGGCACGCGTCCGTGGATCGCAACCCCTTCCGCCACGCGGCGCGGAGCTTCGCCTGTGCGCCTGTGTCCGGTTCGGTGTCGATCAATGATCGGGCGGTACCGTCGATACGTGCGGCTTGGCCGAAGCGTGCCAGCTTGCCGAGGCACTCCAGGATGTCCGTGCGCACGAGCGAGCCGCTCTTCTCCGGCGCGGAATCAGCGAACCGGCGCTCGAGCGCGTCGATGACCGTGTCGGCGTGGCTTGTCCCGGGGACGCCGGCCCGCCACAGGCCCTGGAGCACGTGGCGGGCCGTGACGAACCTTTCGTCGCGGATCGTCCGCTCAAGTAATGGCATGAGCTTGAGGATCCGGTGTTCCGGGTCGCTGATGGCAAGGCGGCAAAGCATTGCCCCGGCAACGGACCGTCGATGATTATCCGCTGACCCGAGGTCCTGCACAAGTCCGGGCCAGGCGTCGTACGCCCAGTCGACCGGTCCCTCCGTGAGGGAAAACAGCGCCTCAAGCGCTTCGAACGCGCCGTCGCCTGACGCGCGCGCCGCGAACAGGGCGGCGATCGAGTCGTCCATGGTCCGTGACTCCAGTCGACAGTGCGGGCGATCCCAGTCGCCTCAAGCGTGATCCCACTTGATCGCGAGTGGATGGCGGCCCTGCCCAGGCAATGTCGGCGTCCAGGCCGAAACCTGCGGGATCGGTACCCCGACGCTAGTACATGACCACGCCATTGTCCACGTTGATCGCCTGTCCCGTGATCGCCCGGCTCCCGTCGGAGACGAGGAAGCTCACGAGCGGTGGGATGTCGTCGGGCACCTGGGTTCGCCCGAGCGGTGAACGGGACGCGACCTCGCGGAACAGCTCGCCGGGCGCCTTGCCCAGAAGGGCGCCGCGATCCCGATCGATCATCGACCACATCGGGGTATCGACATTGCCGGGGCAAAAGGCGTTCACCGTGATCCCGTGAGCCCCGAACTCCCACGCGGCGCTGCGTACGAGCCCAAGCAACGCAGCCTTGCTCGACTGGTAGTGCGCCTGGAATGGCGACCCCATCTTGGCGGCGATGCTTGCCGTGGCGATGAGCCGCCCGCCCTCGCCTTGCGCGACCAGGTGGCGCGCGGCGGCCTGGAAGCACAGGAAGACGCCGCGCGTGTTCACGGAGAAGATGCGGTCCCACTCGGCCACTGGCATCTCGAGGATCGGCGAGATGCTCAGGATGCCGGCATTCGCGATCATCGCGTCGAGCCGCCCGAAGTGCGCGACGGTCTCTTCGACGAGGCCGGCCGGGCCGTCGTCGTGGGTGACGTCAACCGTGGTGGCCCACGCGACGTGCCCAGCCTCGCGAATGCCGTTCGCGACGTCTCCGACCGGTCCGGCGTGCAAGTCCGCGAGGGCGACACGCGCACCGTCAGCGGCGAGGCGTGACGAGATTGCGCGGCCAATGGCCCCGGCCGCGCCGGTCACGATCACCACCTTGCCCGCAAGCGGTGCCTGTCGCTCCATGCCTGTCACTTTCCACTCCCCGTCACCGGGTGGTTGCGCCTCAGGGTACTTGCGCGGTCTCAGGCCCCCTGGGACGGAGCGGTACACTCGCCGTCATCTGGAGCCCCCGGGCGGGGCACCGCGAGATCGATGGGAGAAGGCGTCCGATGGCGACGGGAAGGCTTGCAGGAAAGGTGGCACTCGTCACGGGATCGGCCACCGGCATCGGTGCCGCGACCGCCATCGCGTTCGCCCAGGAGGGTGCCGACGTCGTCGTCAACTACTCCAGGTCCCGCGCGGAGGCGGACGAGACGGTCGCCGGCTGCGCCGCGCTCGGCGTGCGGACCCTTCTTGTGCAGGCCGATTGCGGCGTCGAGGTCGAAGTGCGATCGATGGTCAGCCAGGCCGTTGCCGCCCTTGGCGGCCTGGACATCCTCGTGAACAATGCCGGGCGCACCCGTTTCGTGCCGTTGGCGGACATCGACGAGGTGACCGACGCGGACTGGGACGGAATCCTGCAGTTGAACGTGAAGGGCGCGTTCTACGCGACGCGCGCCTGCGTGCCGACGATGCGTGCACGCGGGGGCGGGCTTGTCGTCAACGTCGCCTCGATCGCCGGTTTCACGGGGGGTGGAAGCTCGATCCCCTACGCGGTCTCCAAGGGCGCCATGATCACGATGACCAAGTCGCTGGCCAAGGGCCTGGCACCCGACATTCGCGTGAACGCCGTCGCGCCGGGCATCGTCAAGACGCGATGGGTGGCCGGGCGCGAGGACCATGTCGAGCGGTACGGGAAGGATGCGCCGATGGGTCGCGCCGCCTCCCCGCAGGACGTGGCCGGCGTGATCGTCGGCTACGCAACCCACGGGACCTTCCTGACTGGGGACGTCACGATCGTGGATGGCGGGCGAGAGATGCGGTAGGCCGGGTACGCAGGCGCAGGAAGGACGACCAGGGGAATGACAACGGTGACCGGAATGGTGGCGCACGTCGGGCTTGCCCGCAACTATGTCGGTGGCAAGTGGATCGACCCGAGTGGCGGGCGTCTGCCGGTCTTTGACCCCGCCACGGGCAACCAGATCGCCGAGGTGGGCATCTCGACCGCCGCCGACGTCGTCGCCGCCGTTGACGTGGCGCAAGCGGCGTACCTGCCTTGGCGGAATACGCCGCCGGTCGATCGCGCTCGCCCGCTGTTCCGGCTCAAGCACCTGATGGAGGAGCACTTCGAGGAGCTGGCGAGCCTCGTGACCCTCGACCACGGGAAGACCATCGCGGACGCGCGCGGCGAGGTCCGCCGGGCGATCGAGAACGTCGAGGTTGCGTGCGGCATCCCGACGTTGATGATGGGCTACGGGCTTGAGGACGGCGCGGCCCGCGGCATCGACGAGCACGTGATCCGGCAACCGCTGGGCGTCTTCGCCGCGGTCGTGCCATTCAACTTCCCGTTGATGGTGCCGTTCTGGTTCTGGCCATACGCGGTCGCCTGCGGCAACTCGTACGTCATCAAGCCGTCGGAACAGGACCCGCTACCTCTCGTGCGCGTCTACGAGCTGATCGACCGGTGCGGCTTTCCGCCAGGGGTGATCAACCTCGTCCAGGGCACGCGCGAGGCGGTCGACACCCTCCTTGACGAGCCGCGAATCCAAGGCATCAGCTTTGTCGGGTCATCGCCGGTCGCCCGGTACATCTACTCGCGCGCATCGGCGAACGGCAAGCGGGTCCAGGCTCAAGGCGGGGCGAAGAACACCCTTGTCGTCCTTCCTGATGCCGTGCCTCTCGTTGATGGCGCGGTCTCGAACATCCTCGGGTCGTGCTTCGGCGCGGCCGGGCAACGCTGCCTCGCCGGGAGCATCCTGTTGACCGTGGGCGACGTGCACGACCAGGTCGTCGACGTCCTTGCCGCGGCCGGGAATGCGATGTCGGTCGGTGACGGCGCCGACCCGTCGATCGACGTTGGGCCGGTCATCTCCGGGGCCTCGCGGGACCGGATTGTCGCGGCGATCGATGCAGGGGCCGGGTCCGGCGCGCGCCTGGTCGTGGATGGGCGCAATCCAAGCGTCCGAGAAGCGAATGCCGTCGGCTACTTCGTCGGCCCGACCGTGTTTGATCGGGTCGCGCCAGACAATGCCCTAGCCCAGACGGAGATCTTCGGTCCGGTGCTATCGATCGACAACGAGCCAACCTTGGACGCCGCGATCGACCGGATCAATGCCATGACGTTCGGCAACGCGGCGAGCCTGTACACCGGGAGAGGCAAGGCTGCGCGGGAGTTCAGGCACCGGGTCGTGGCCGGCAATATCGGCATCAACGTCGGCGTCGCGGCGGCGATGGCGTACTTCCCGTTCGCCGGCATGAAGGCGAGCTTCTTCGGCACCCTGCACGGGCAGGGACGCGATGCCGTCGAGTTCTTCACCGACAAGAAGGTTTACATCGAGCGCTGGTTCTAGCGCGGTGGTCGCCGTCGGGCGTCGGCGCGAGCGCCACGCGGCGCTTCTCGCCCGACTGCGATGGCGCCTTGGCACGCGTCGACCGGTGCGGGAACTGGCCGTGCCCATCGTCGGTGCGGGGGCAGAGTTCGTGGCCCTCGCGCCGGCTGACCCGGAGGCGGTCCTCGATGAGACGGCGCGCGCCCACGCCGCCCGGGTCGCCGGCGCGATCTGGCACGTGCCGTACTGGGCAACCCCCTGGGCAAGTGGCATCGCCGTCGCCGAGGCGGTGGTCGCCGAACCTCACGCTTTTTTGGGTCGGCGCGTCCTCGAACTCGGATGCGGTCTAGGGATAACCGCGATGGCCCTCGCCGGGGCCGGGGCCGAACTGTTCGTCGCCGACTGCTGGCCCGAGACGCTGGCGTACTGCCGGTTCAATGCCCTCCGGTACGCCGGAGACCGCGCCACGGTAAGCCCCCGCCTCGCCGATTGGCGCACGCAAGCTGGTCGGGAAAGGCTCATGCGTTCCGGACCATTCGATGTCGTGGTCGCCGCGGACGTCCTCTACGAGGCGGAGGACGTCGACCCGTTGCGGGAGTTGCTGCCACGCCTCCTTCGCCCGGAAGGCTCCGCGTGGGTCGCCGAACCGGGGCGCACCACGAGCCGGCGCTTCGTCGATGCCACTGATGACGCCGGTTGGGAACGGCGCACCATCGCCGTCACTCGCGATCCATGGCCGGTGGATGCGGGTCGCGCGACCGTGCGACTTCACCGCTACTACGGCATTGGACGGCCCGGGACTAGCACTCCTACGTGCTGATCGCTGTCGTTGCGAGAGGGCGGGCGAGGACATGGATTCGCCCCCAGGGCGCATGCAAGTCCTTGGACCAACGGTAGCCCCGGCGCTCGTAGATTGATCGCGCGTAGTGGTTGCCCTCGTCAACGCCGATCGTCATCGACCGGAAGGACCGCAGGCCCGCGGCGTGCTCGGCCGAAGCGAGGAGACCGCGGGCGATGCCGCGATGCCGGAAATACGGGTGCACGACTAGGTTTGACACGTGCGCGGTCGCGACGCCGTCGGCGAGCGCAGGATCGTCGGCGACCCACTCCACCGTAAGCGTTCCGACGAGGTAGCCGTCGCACTCGGAAATCCAAATCTCGCGTCGGCCCTCGGCCATTGAGCGGAACTGTTGCCCGACGGTGTCGGCCGTCCACCCGCTTGCGCGGCGCACCGCGACGACGGCGAACTCCTCTTCCGGGAGCGCGGGGCGGAAGCGGACGCCAATCGGAAGCCCTTCGGGATCGTCCGCGTGGCCTCCGGGGAGGGTGCGAGGTGAGCGAACCAGTGTCACTGGATGGGCTGACTTTCCGAGGGAATCGTACCGCGTGGCTGGCACTGAATCCACCCGCGGCCGATCAATCCGGTCCGCATCGTTGCAATCGCGTTATCGCCGGGGCGATGCGACTTGTTGCGGTTATGGTTCGGTTTCGACTATCATTCGACGAAGCACGTGAGCGTCACGGCGTAGAGGGCAACCGTCTCGCGGACGCAAGTTGACGTCGTCGGAGGAGTTAAGCATGCCGGATTTCAAGAACGCGGAAGTATCCACGGTCGTTGAGGACCTGAGCCAATACAAGGCATTCCTTGCCCAGTATGTCGTCGGACAGGTCGTGACCCTTCCCATCAGCACGGGTGAGACGCCCCGCCGCGTGATGCGGTCACTGAACAAGGCGGCTGGCGCAAACAACGTCCGTCTGATCCGCTTGCGGTCGGACGAGGGTCGCGTGCGCTTCCGTATGGCGCCGCAGGAGCGTCGGGTCGTGAACCTCTCCGAGGAAGCTCGTCGCGCGCGCGTCGAGAAGGCCCGGGAAACGCGCGCGCGCAATCGCGCCGCCGCCCAGAAGTGACCGGAACCTCGCGCCTTCGAGTGCGCGAGGTTCGGCTCTACTTCCATGGCCCGCCCAGTGCCGTCCTCGATCGCTTCGAGGAGGTCCTGGCGCGGGCCGGTCCGTTTGTGTTCGCTCGCACCCCGTGGTCCCTGGCCGCCGCGCCTCGTGTACACGCTGAAACGCTGGCGAAACCGAACGAAGACCGACCTGCCCGAGGCATCCCGCGCGACGGATTAGCGATCGCAGGATCGCAATCGCCTGGTCCAGGAACCCTCGGCGTAGGCGGGGCGCAGCTCGCGCTCGTCCCGGTTCAGGGATCGCCCGCGCACGTCCGCGCGTGGCTTTCATGGGTGCCCGACACGGGTACCGGTGAATCGCTCATTGATGCCGCGATCGGTGAGTTCCTCGACAAGGAACGCGATGGGTCCCGAGCGGTCCAAGTTGAGGTCGATGCAGCCGAACGCGGCGGCGGGGAAGCAACCTGGGCGGCCCAGATGGCGAACCTTCACCGTGCCCTCGTGGTGTCGGGGGTTGCTACCGGGGACATCGAGGCCCGCCTGTCAGCGATGAGGGCGCGATGGCTGGCGGCCCGGCGCGGCGCCGACGCCGCTGACGAGGTCGAGCCTCCCGTCGCGTGAACTAGGCGGGCCACGTTTCGTGGTGCCTTCGCCAAAGGCAGGCGGCCCCGACTGCGCTACGACCTCCCGCCAGTCGCTTGGGATGGCGGGAGGAGGTGCGCGGCTGTCAGGCTGGATCACCTCGGTAGGTGATCACGGGTGCCTCAGAGGCCTCCGCGACGGGTGCCTCAGAGGTTTCCGCAACGGGTGCCTCAGAGGTTTCCGCAACGGGTGCCTCAGCGGTTTCCGCGACGGGTGCCTCGACAGCCTCCGCGACGGGCGCCTCGGTGGCTTCCGCGACGGGCGCCTCGATGACTTCCGCGACGGGCGCCTCGATGACTTCCGCGACGGTCGCCTCGGTGACTTCCGCGACAGGTGCCTCAGAGGTCTCCGCGACGGTCGCCTCGGTGGCTTCCGCGACGGGAGCCTCGGTGGCTTCCGCGACGGGAGCCTCGGTGGCCTCCGCGACAGGTGCCTCGATGGCCTCCGCGACAGGTGCCTCGACAGCTTCCGCGACGGGAGCCTCGGTGGCCTCCGCGACGGTCGCCTCGGTGGCTTCCGCGACGGGCGCCTCGGTGGCTTCCGCGACGGGCGCCTCGGTGGCTTCCGCGACGGGTACCTCGGAAACTTCCGCGACGGTCGCCTCGATGGCCTCCGCGACGGGCGCCTCGATGGCCTCCGCGACGGGTGCCTCGACAGCCTCCGCGACGGGTGCCTCGATGGCTTCCGCGACGGGCGCCTCGGTGGCCTCGGTGGCTTCCGCAGCAGGTGACTCGATGGTCTCCGCAACGGGTGCCTGGGAAACTTCCGCGACGGTCGCCTCGACAGCTTCCGCGACGGTCGCCTCGATGGCCTCAACGTTGGCGATCAACTCTTGGGCAAGCGGCACTGGCGGATGGCCCTCGGGGGTTCCGGGCGACGCGGGAGCGATGGGGCGAGGGCCAGCGGCGTTTGAGGCGTCAGGCCTCGGACCACGGAACGGCGGCACACCGACTGGTGCTCCCGCGGGCCGTGGACCGAACGGACGAGGTCCGAACCGCGGTCCATCCGGAGCGCCGTCGGGGCGAGGTCCGCCCGGTCTCGGGCCGAATCGCGGCCCATCCGGTGCACCCTCCGGGCGAGGTCCACCCGGTCTTGGGCCGAACCGCGGTCCCTCCGGCGCGCCGTCCGGGCGAGGTCCGCCCGGTCTCGGGCCGAAACGCGGTCCGTCTGGTGCGCCCTCCGGGCGAGGTCCACCCGGTCTCGGCCCGAAACGCGGTCCCTCCGGCGCGCCTTCCGGGCGAGGTCCGTCGGGCCTCGGGCCGAATCGCGGTCCATCCGCGGGACCCCCGGGACGAGGACCCCCCGGTCGAGCGAAGAAGCGAGGCCCATCCGGCCCACCGCCGGGGCGAGGCCCTGTCGGTTCACCTACTTGGCCGGACCCTGGACCGCGCGGCGCTTCAACTGGCGCGGGTGGCGGTGGCGGTGGTGGCGGTTCGGGCATGCCGAGTTTCGAATGGAGCCCGGCAAAACCCTGGCCCTTCAACGCGTTCGCGCCGACTAGCGTCGATTTCGCCTCGCGTCGCAACTCGCGCTCGACCCAGTTCGCGACCGCCATCAGCGTCAGGGACCGTGCCTCGATTTCGATCGAGACGCCCCCTTCCGATTGAGGCGAGACCGTCGCGGTCCCTGAACCGTCTTCGCCGATGCCGAACGCAAGCGTCCCTCCGTCGCGCGACATGATGCGTGCGCCACGGCGTGCAAACAGCGACGCCAGCATGCTGCTGGCCTTCTCGGGGGTCACGTTCAAGCGGAGCTGCTGCGCCATCCGGGTCCTAGGGCCTCCTCGTGCGCCCGGATCATACCCGACCTCCTGAAGTTCGCCGTCTCGACCCGGCCTCGCCAATCGTCTTCACATGCGCAGAAGCACCGGTCGGGGGCAGTCGTGGCTGGTGGCGCCGGGCCCGAGGGATGGGTCCCGCCCGTCAGGATTGAGGAGGCGTCCCTCGACGACTGCTCCCCTGCCCATCAGGCACCGATGGCGAGACGATCACGGCCTCGGGGGACACGCGGCACGTCGCCATCGCGAGACGAGACGCTGAGAGTGGGTCGGCCATGCGGCGAACCTCAAGCCAGTTGCATCGCGGGAACTCGCCCTACTTCATGTCGGTACTGCCGGCAAGACCGATCGAGGAACTGTCGAGGCTGACGGAAACCCAGCGCTCCCAGTCACGTCCGGCAGGACGCTGCTGCTTCCGGTGAGGGCGGCACGGGGGATGGCGCTCCCGGTCGAGGTGCTTGGAAGGTTGGTTGCCGTGGCGTGCTTGAGGCATGGGCTGGCGCCCCGAGGATCGCGAAGGTGCGATACTCGGCGCCGATGGATGCCTTCGAGATGCGCCGCCTCGGTCGGACCGATCTCTACCTCCCGGCGTTGGGGTTCGGCTCGGCGACGATCGGCGACATGCGTGGCGCGATCCCCGAGTCGCAGGCGCAGGCGACCATCGAAGCGGCGTGGGCCGCCGGGATCTCCTTCTTTGATACGGCGCCGTGGTACGGGCGGGGCAAGAGCGAGTTGCGGGTGGGCGCCGGCTTGCGGTCCAAGCCGCGTGACCAGTACGTCCTGACGACGAAAGTCGGCCGGACGTTGCATCGCCCGGCCGATCCGCGCGGGTTTGCCGCGGCGCAGGCAGACGGGTCCTTGCCGATCGAGATTCGCTTTGACTACACGCGTGAGGGCGTCCTGCGCTCGTACGAGGACAGCGTGCAGCGGCTGGGCATCCCCGAAATCGATGCGCTGCTGATCCACGACCTCGACCCGATGCACCATGGCGACGCGGGGGTGGAACCGTACCTGCGCCAGTTGGAGGACGGGGGCGGCTTCGCGGCGTTGTCCGACTTGAAGGCCTCGGGGCAGGTCAAGGCCATCGGCGCGGGCATCAACATGCTCGGGATGATCCCCCATTTCGTCCCGCGCTTCCCGATCGACTTTTTCATTGTCGCGATGCCGTACACGTTGCTGGACCAGGGAGCGCTTGACGAGGAGTTCCCCTTGTGCGAGCGACATGGCATCGGCGTCGTCATCGGCGCCCCATTCGCATCCGGGATCCTCGCGAGCCGCTCAGGGCCCGCGGCGACGTACGCGTATCGGCCCGTTGAAGACGCCACCGCGCGGAAGGTCGCCCGCATCGAGCGCGTGTGCAGCGATCACGGGGTGCCGATCGGCGCGGTGGCGCTGCAGTTCCCGCTTGCCCATCCCCTGGTCGCCGCGATCATTCCTGGGCCGAACCATCCGGACCAGGTACGCACGAACCTCGCGTGGCTGCGCACTTCGGTGCCCGCGGCGCTGTGGCGTGACCTCAAGTCCGAGGGCTTGGTGTCGAACGACGCACCGGTTCCCGGGGCTTGACCGAGCGGGCCCTCGCGCGCCAAGGCTCCGAAACGCTCCTTGCCGGTATGGATGCCTCCCCCGACCCGAACCGCGCGTTGATCCTGCCCGGACGTCATGGCCGGCGCGAGTGGCTCGCGCTTGCCGCCGGCGGGGTCGCCGCCGCGTGCGCCCCGACCGCGTCGCGGGGCGTCGAAGTGCCCGAGGTTTCCCGCCATCGGACGCTGCAGATCATGAACGGGACGATGCTCGGGCGCTTCGGCGACACCGGCATCGGCAACCCGTACCACTTCAGCGCGACCCACTACACCGGCCACGCGGCCTTGTGGGAACCCCTCTTTTACTTCTCGGCGGTCGGCTCCGGGATGATCCCCTGGCTTGCGCACGATTTCGCGTACGGCCGTGACGCCACCGAACTGGTGGTGCGCCTGCGCGACGGGGTCACCTGGGCGGACGGCAAGCCATTTACCGCCCGGGACGTGGCGTTTACGCTGCTGGCGGTCGCCTCGGCGCCGCCGACCGTCGCGTTCTCGCAGGATCTCCGGGCGCAGGTACGGGACGCCTTTGCCGCCGACCCGCTCACGCTCGTCGTCCGCTTTCGGGCGCCGAGTCCGCGGTTCGTGTTCGACTACTTGACCTTCAAGTACGACACCGGCCTGAAGATCGTGCCGGAGCATGTCTTCCGCGGACGCGACCTCGCAGACTTCACGTTCTACGATCCCGGCGCTGGTTGGCCCTTCGGTACCGGCCCGTACCGCATCGCTGGCTGGACCGACACGTGGAAGTTCCTCGACCGGCGGAACGACTGGTGGGGTGCGCGCACGCAATTCGCCGACCTTCCCGGGCCAGAGCGGATCGTCGTCGTCCCCTATGCCGACGAGAACCGGCTCGCGATGGGGATGACGCGAGGGGAGATCGACCACTCCTGGACGATGTTGCACAGCACCGCGCGCGCCATCGTGGGCGAGGGCATCGAGGGGGCCCGGACCGGTGGTGCCCTCGATGGCGCCTATGCGCCCGCGGGGAAGCCCCGTGCGGGGACGGCGCTCAGCGAACGGCTGTCGCTGATGACCTACTCGTTCGGGCGGCCACCGTACGGAAACGTCGACTGGTGGCCATTGTCGCTCTGGTTCGACACGAGGGTCGCGCCGTTCGACGACCCGCGGACCCGATGGGCGATCTCATTCGCGATCGACCGGCGACGGCTCGTCGAGATCGGGCAGGAGGGCTTCGGTGAACCGACGGCCCTCCCGTACCCGAGCTTTCGCGCCCTCGAGCCGTACCTCGAATCCGTGCGGTACCGCCTCTGGGAGTTCCCGACCAACCGCTACGCGCCACGGGAGGTGGCCAAGCGGATGGAGGCGGTCGGCTACCGGCGGGACGGAGCCGGTTTCTGGGCGAAGGATGGCGACCGCCTGCGCATCCCCATCGTCGGGCACCCGCAGTGGTCCGACCTTGGGCCGGTCCTCGCGGAGTTGCTTCGGCTCGAAGGGTTTGACGCGACGTACGACCAGCCGCCTGACTGGCTGGACCGGATTCGCACCGGCCGTGCGACCGCATGGATCTACGGCCATGGCGCGAGCGTCGTCGACCCGCACTTCACGCTCTCGCTCTTTCACGGGCGGAACGTCGCTGGGGCGTCCGCCTCCGCTGGCGGCGCCGGGGGATCGTGGTCCCGATGGAGCGACGCGGAGTTCGACCGAATCGTCGACGAGATGAACCAGGTTCCGGTCGGTGACCGCCGGATGCTCGACCTGTTCCCATCGGCGATGGACGTCTGGCTGCGCGACCTCCCGAACGTGCCCCTCGTCCAAAGCTTCCACCACAACGTGATGAGCCAGGTGTACTGGGTCGGGTGGCCGAGCATCCTCAACCCGTACGTGAACGACGCGTTCTGGCATCTCACGTGGCCGCTGGTTCTCCGGCGGCTCAAGCCCGTCCGCTAGGGCGTGGACAGGAATGCGGGGTATACTGCCCGCGCGGGTGCTCCCGTACCTCGCGAACCCGGAGGGATCGCATAGCCGGTCTAGTGCGGCGGTTTGCTAAACCGCTATACCCGCAAGGGTATCGAGGGTTCGAATCCCTCTCCCTCCGCCCCTCTCGCCGCGGGCAAGCCCGCGCTGGGATGCGTGGCGCCCCGGCGCCGTGACCGTCCCGAATCGCGGGTGGTCTGCACGACGCGTCGTGGTTGCGATTCTCGCGACCATCGTCGGCGTGTCCCTCGCGGCGCTTGCAGCCGCCGGTTACGCGGGCGCCGCGCTCCCCGATGCTGCCGTCGCGCTCCGGTCCGATGCGCAGGTACGTGTCGAGGTAGGCCAGTGGTTGGCCTTCCTCCCCGAACCGAAGTCACCAGGGTCTCCGGTCCTCGGCCCTCCCGGCAGCCCGACCGGACTTGTGATCTATCCGGGTGGGCTTGTCGACCCGACGGCCTACGCGCCGGTCGCACGTGCGATCGCCGTGGCGGGTCACCCGGTCGTGATCGTCCCGATGCCCTTTCGCCTCGCAATCCTCGGCGCCGGTGCCGCCGACGCGGTCCCAGGGGCCTTCCCGGACGTCCAGCGCTGGGCCATCGGGGGCCACTCCCTCGGCGGCGTCGCCGCCGTGCGCCATGTGTGGGGTCATGGAGGGCGAATCGCTGGCCTCGTCCTCTGGGCAACGATCACCGACCAGGCCCACTCGCTTGCCCTGACATCGCTACCGGTGCTCTCGGTCTCCGCGACCCGCGACGGGAACGTCCGACCCGCGCACCTCGCGGCGGGCCGATTGAGCTTGCCGACGACGACCCGCCATGTCGTGATCGAGGGCGGCAATCACCGGCAGTTCGGGTCGTATCGGTTCCAGTTCGGGGACGAGGCGGCGACCATCTCCGCGGATGACCAGCGAGCGCGGGTGGCGGCGGCAACCGTCGCCTTCCTCGACGCGCTCGGCTCCCCGTAGGCCTATCCCAAGGCGTCGGCAAGTGCTTCCGGGAGCGACGGGTATCGCCACGCGTAGCCATGGGCGGCTGCGATGCGCGCATCCACCCGCTGCCCGTACAGGATGAGCGACGAGAACTCGCCGAGGGCGAGGCGCAAGGCACTGGCCGGGGTCGGGAACCACGATGGGCGCCCGAGGGCGTGGCCCATCTCGAGCGCGAAGTCACGTTGCCGGCGCACGTCGGGCGCCGCCGCGTTCACTGGCCCACGCACGTCGCGGTTCTCGATCGCCCACTTGTAGAGGCCCGCGATGTCGTCGCGATGCACCCATGGGAACCAGAACTGGCCGTCACCCAAGGGGCCGCCGGCGAACAGGCGGAATGGCAGGGCGATTAGGAACACCTGCAGGGCACCCTTGCCGAGGACGACTGCCGTCCGCATGAGGACCGTCCGCACGCCGAGGGCCTCGGCCTCGAGCGCGGTGGCCTCCCAGGCGACGCACGTCTCGGCGAGGAACCCCGTGCCCGGATGCGCGTCCTCGCCCAGGACGTCATCCCCGCGGTCACCGTAGAACCCGACCCCGGAGGCGCTGACCAGCGATTCGGGGCGACTGCCTGCAGGCAATGCGGCCATCGCGCGGACAAGTGCGCCGGTCGACCGGACGCGGCTGTTGCGAATGGCCTCGCGGCGCGCCCGCGTCCACGGGGCGCTCCCGATGTTTACCCCCGCGAGGTTGACGATGGAACCGGCGCCAGCGATCTCGGCGGACCAGTGGGGGGAGACGGTCTCGCCGTCCCACGCGACCTCGCGGGCGCCGCACGCGGCGATGCCGGACACGCCGGGCCGGCGGGAGAGGACGACCACCTCGTGGCCGGCACGCACGAGCTCCGGAACGAGTGCCCGACCGACGAACCCGGTGGCCCCAGCGGCGACGACCTTCATCGTTCCCTCCACGGCGCCGCGCCAACGCGTCGGCACGTCTAATCCTAGCAGCCGGTGGAATCACTCAGATCGCGGTAGCAGTGGCGGGGCGAGTGGTCGTCGAGTGGAGCGCGTCAGCGCCCCTCGTGGGCGTGCGCCTCTTGCCACCGGGCGAGGAGGTCGGCGGCGAAGGCCGGGGAGAGGCCCCCGCGATCATGCACCTCGTTGTGGCCCGCAACCCGGCGCAGGATTGACGGGAACTCGTCGTGCGGGATGTCGCGGCCGTCACCCAACCAGTCGAGGAACTCGCCCCGGCAGGCGAAGGGCCACCCTGCGACCATCGCGCCGTACGCGTCCGGCGCCCCGGCCCGTGCAACCTCAACCTCGGTCCCGAGGCGCTGACGTTCCTCGGACAGGAACTCCGTGACCTTCATTGCGCTCTCCTAGTCCGGGCGTCACTCGCAGGAGACCCGTTCACCAGCCGACCGCGCACCCGTCGCAACGAGGCTCGGATCCAGCGACGTACGCGCCGTTTGGCAGGCGCCGGATCACTTGCCCCTTGCCGAACTGGCCGGCTTCGGGAACGATCTGCACGTCGTGGCCGCGCCGGCGCAGGCCGTTGACGATGAACTCCGGCACGCCCTGTTCCACGGCGAGCGTCCGACCGCGCAGCCACTGCCAGCGGGGCGCGTCCAAGGCAGCCTGCGGGTTCAGGCCGTAGTCGACCTGGTTGACGACAACCTGCGCGTGACCCTGTGGCTGCATGTGCCCGCCCATGACGCCGAACGGCCCGATCGCCACGTCCCGTCCCTCGGTCAAAAAGGCCGGGATGATCGTGTGGAACGGGCGCTTGCCCGGTGCGACTCGGTTCGGATGACCTTCCTCAAGCGTGAACCCGTTGCCCCGGTTCTGGAGGGCGATCCCGGTCCCCGGCACGACGACGCCGCTGCCGAAGCCGGCGTAATTCGACTGGATCAAGCTCACCATCATCCCGTCGCTGTCCGCCGTGGCGAGGTAGACGGTCCCTCCGCGCACCGGGTCCCCATGCGGGTAGTTCCCGCTCGCGTCGTCGATGAGGTCACGCCGACGCGCGGCGTAACCCTTGTCAAGGAGGCCCGCGACCGGCACGTCCGCGCGCGTGGGGTCGGCGACGAATTGGTGGACGTCGGCGAACGCCAACTTCATCGCCTCCACCTGAAGGTGAACGGACTCGACGGAATCACGCGGATGTTGCGCCAGGTCAAGGCCTTCGAGGATGTTCAGCGCGATGAGGCACGCGATGCCCTGACCGTTCGGTGGGATCTCCCAGACGCCGTAGCCGCGATAGTCGGTCATGATCGGGTCGACCCACGTGCTCTCGTGGGCGGCGAGGTCCGCCTCGATGATCGTCCCACCGGTGACCGAGGCGAAGCCGGCGATCTCCCGTGCGAGGCGTCCGCGGTAGAACGACTCGGCGCCAGTCGACGCGATCTCGCGCAGGGTCGCCGCGTGATCCGGCAGGGTCCACATGTCGCCGGCCCGCGCCATGCGCCCACCCGGAGCGAAGGTGGCATGCCAGCCGCGAAACGCCTGCCCGGTCCACGCGCTCGTGGCGCGCAACTGTGCGCGATGCCACGCGCCTGCCGTGACCGGTGCGAGCGGGAACCCGTCCGTGGCGTACGCGATCGCCGGTGCGAACAATGCCTCGAACGGCAGGCGACCGAAGCGTGCGTGGAGGTCCCGCCACGCGGCGGGCGCCCCTGGCACCGTGACTGGCAGCCACCCGTGGGCCGGCACCTCGTCGAGGCCGCGTGAGGTGAACAGCGATGGGTCATGCGACGCGGGCGCGCGACCCGAGGCGTTCAGGCCGTGCAAGCGGGACCCGTCCCAGACGAGGGCGAAGGCATCGCCGCCGATCCCGTTCGACACTGGCTCGAGGACGGTCAGCGCGATCGCGGTCGCGACCGCCGCATCGACGGCGTTTCCGCCCTGCTGCAGCATTCGCAACCCGGCTTGGGCGGCAAGCGGCTCGCTCGTCGCAACGACACCGTTGCGCGCGACGACTGGTTGCCTCCGGGACGGGTACGGGAACGAGTCGAGGTCTAGTTGAAGTGACATGGCGGTGCCATTGTAGGCACGCGGACTAGGAGCCGGTCCGAAAATCGCTGGGACGTGGCAGGACGTCCGTCCGGGTCCCGGGGCGCGTGCGCCTCGGGGTTCCTGGTCCGCGCCGGGAAACGGGTCTGGTCGCGGACCATTCCCACCGACCGCCGAGATGTCGGACAGGCTCGTGGATCTCGGTTGCAAGCGGACGAGACAGACCGCCAGCGGTCACGTTAGCTCGAGCCAACGCAGGCATGCGCTCGGCACCGTTGACGCACACGGCGTGAGCGCCGATCCCGCAGTCGCGGGGAGGGAACCCAACTCGGGCGCCCGGGTGGGAGCCCAGACGTGATCGGGTGTGGAGGCGTGACCGCCATCGGTATGCTCCCGCCCTCAAATGCTCCTCCTCGTCGCGCACTTCGTCGGGAACGCCGCCTTCACGCTCCTCGTGCGCCACGCCCGGAGCTCTCGGTTCGATTACGCGATGGTCGGTACTACGAACTACGTCACTGGCGCGGTGATGGGGATCGCCGTCTTCGCGATGGTCGGTAGCGGGCTCCCAGGCTGGGTCGCCGTGGTCGCCGGCGCGGTGAACGGTGCGCAGTACCAGCTGACGTTCCTCCTGATGCACGCGCTCATCGGGATCGGCGGCATCTCGGTCGCGACAAGCGTCCTTCGCTTGGCGGCCGCCGTCCCGGTCTTTGCATCGATGGTCGTGTGGCACGAACCGGTCTCGCTGACCCAAGGTGTCGGCCTGGCGCTCGCCGCCATCGCGTTGCCACTCCTTGCGGGGGTCAACCCGGCATTGCGCGCGAGAGAAGATGCTGGCGCGCGTCCCGGGCCAGTGCGAATCGCGGTGACGGTCGTCACGACGCTCCTGGTCACGGGCGCCGGGTTGCTCGGCGCGAAGGTGTTCGCGGAGGTCGGCGTGCCGGAAGACCGGTCCGCTTACGTCGCCACGGCGTATCTCACCGCGTCCGCGTTCTCGGTGGTCACGTGGCGCTGGCAACCGAGGGGCGGCGCCGGATCGACCGGTATCCGCGCGCGGTCACTCGGCCTCGGCATCGTGACCGGTCTGGTCAACTTTGGACAGCTCAGCGCTTTCCTTCCGGCCCTCTCGACGGTACCGGGAGTGATCGCATTCCCGGTCGCCGCGGCCGGGGGTCTCCTGTGCACGGTGGTCGGCAGCTGGGCGTTCTTCCGGGAACGCCCGACCATCCGGCACGCCTCCGGAATCGCCCTCGCCCTCGCGGCGGCGGCGCTGATCAACGTGCGCAAGTAGCCACCGAAGTCAGCTAGCGCAAGACCGACCGTCCGGCTGGCTCCTCCCGCCAGAGCGACGCCAGGGCGTCACGCGCCTCCGCCCAGTCGCGGGCACCCGCCGCATCGACCGGTCTCGGGTATTCCCACAGGTGGTCAAGCAAGGCGCCAACGACGGTCCGCCGGAGCCAACCCGGCACGGGGTGGCCAGCGTTCAGGCAGTCGACGATAGCCGCGCCCAGGGCGTCGACCCGACCCGCGATGAACTGGTCGCGCGCGCGCCACCGCCGCGCGGTCGCGAGGAGGTCGAGGACGACCCAGGCCGTCAGTCGGTCGGGCGGCGGATCAGGCACGGGGCCAACCCGGTCGAGCGGGCGGTCAGACGGTTCGCTCATCACTGGCAGGGTATCGGGCGATTTCCGGCGGGACGCGCGTACCATCTCGGGTCGGCGCGACGGGCGACTGGGAGTATCGGATGCAGACGGGGACCATCGAGGCGGAACGGGACCTCCACACGCCTGTGGTTCCCGAGACGCGCCACGCGCCGAAGGCGCACGTCCCCCTCCTCGTCCTCCTCACCGTCGCGCACGCGGTCGTCGATACGTACGCCACCGCCGTCTATCCGCTCTTGCCGTTCTGGCAGGACAAGTACGCGTTGACGTATGGCCTTGCCGGGTTGATCGCGGCGGTGGCAAGCCTGACGGGGTCGATCGCGCAACCCATCGTCGGCGTCGTGACCGATCGGGGGCGCGACCCGCGATGGATCGCCCTTTCGGTCGCGGTCGCGTCGATCGGCATCTCCCTGATCGGGGTGATGCCGCGATACTGGGCATTCCTCGCGCTCGTCGTCGTTGGAGGCATCGGCGTTTCCGGGTTCCACCCTCAGGGCTACAAGCTCGTGGGTTCCCATTCGGGCGGCAACTCCGCGCTCGCGACCTCCTGGTTCCTCGTCGGTGGGAACGTCGGTGTGGCACTTGGCCCCATCGTCGGTACGTCGCTCGTGCTCGCATTCGGCACGGCGGGCACGCTGGCCCTCGCTCCGGTCGGCCTCGCCATCGCCGCGTTCATGTGGTGGGCCGTCCCTCGATGGACGGAGGCGCTTCCGGGCGATCATCAGCCAAAGGCGACACCAGCGCCGCCCCCAGCCGACATCGCCATGCTCGGGCGTGGGCGGCGCATCGTCGCCCTCGGGGTCCTCGTCGCGCTCGTCGCGGTGCGGTCGACGATCTCGAGCAGCTTCAACAGCTACCTGCCCCTCTATTTCGTGCGCGAGGCGGGCCAGTCGGAAGCATTCGCGAGCCAGGTGCTGTCCGTGATGCTCCTGGTAGGTGCGGGAGCGACGTTGGCCGGTGGCCATCTTGCCGACCGCTACGGCCGGTTGCGCGTCCTCGGCGTGACCCTCGCCGGCGTCCCGCCCATGGTGGCGGCGTTTCTCGCCCTGCCTCCGGCAAGCCCGCTCGCGATCGCAATGCTGTGGGGGGCCGGCGCGCTTGTCCTCGCCGGCTTCTCGATCACGGTCGTCCTCGCGCAGGACTTGTGGTTCGAGCGGCGTGCCCTAGCCTCCGGCGTGATCGTCGGGTTCGCCTTCGGGGTCGGGGGACTGCTGGTCCCAGCGGTTGGCTGGGTCGCGGATGGCTGGGGACTGCGCGGTGCCCTCGCCCTCGTCGGCGCCCTTGCGCTGGTGCCGCTGGGCCTTGTCGCCGTCGTCGGGTGGCTGCTCGCGCCCGGTGCGCGCTCCGTCCAGCCCGCGCTGGCCTGACGCGCGCGCCGGTCAGGAGGCCTGGGTCCACCAGGGCGACACGACCGGTCGACGACGATCGCGGATGTGCGGGATCGTCCGGGGTGCGACCCCTGCGAGGCGCACGGCCCACCGGACCGCGGCATCGCGCGTGCGAAGCCCCCACGCGACCCGACGGCCGCCCGAGACCACATCGAAGACGATCGCTGCCGGCACGTGTCGATCATCGAGGCGTTCCTCGATCACGAACCCGTCCGGAAGGTCGCCCGTGCCCTGGCTGCCCGTTTCAAGGCCTAGCGACTGCGCTGCCATTGTCGTGCCTCCCCTGCC
>CAMBEO010000007.1 GCA_945865725.1 Thermoflexus hugenholtzii JAD2
CGTGACCGCCGGGCTGAAGGCGTCCCCGCCCAGCAGCAGCGTCACCGTGCTGTTCGCCTCCGCCGTCCCCGAGATGGTCAGGCCGCTGGTGGCGGTCGTGACGTTGTCCGTGTCCGTCGCGCTGTCGTCGGCCGCGGCCAGGTCGAGGGACGTCGGGGCGACGGGCGCCGTCGTGTCAATGACGATGTTGCTGAGCACGGCGGTGTCGGTGGTATTGCCCGCGGTGTCGGTCACCCGGGCCACGGCGCTATACGTCCCCGCCGTCAGCGTCCCCGCCGTGACCGCGTAGCTGCCCGCGGTGGCCGTCGTCGCCGCCGTCCCCGAATTGGTGTAGTTGGTGCCGTCCGAGCTCACCCGCAGCTGCACCGACGCGATCGCCACCCCGTCCGACGCCCCCGCCACCGTGAACGTCGGCGTCGTGACTTTCGTCACCTTGTCCGACGTCGATGTTCCGCTGTCGCTCCCCGCGTCCAGCGTCAGTGTCCCTGCCGTCGGCGCCGTCACATCCTTGATCGCCGCGGTTCCGGTCGTCGTACTGCTCGTGGCACCCCCTGCGGCGTCGCTGGCAAACGAGGCCGACACCGTGACCGCGCCCGCCGTCAGGTTGCTGGCGTTGATGCCGGTCACCGAGACGGTCGTCGCCGTGGTGGACCCACTGGCGACGTTGGCCGTGCCGCTTGCGAAGATCGACGGCGTGGAACTATCGGTTAGCGTCACCGTCACCGTGCCGGTCTCGGCCGGACCACCCGACGGGAAGGTCACGTCGACCGCGACCGCACCCTGCGAGGCGTTGCTGATGAAGTTGGCGGTGTTGCTCGCGCCCGACTTCACGGCGGCGGCCGATGGGGCGACCGCCGTGACACTAAAGGCGTCACTCGTGATCGAGACGCCACTCGTCGCCTGCAACTGGTAGTTGCTGCCCGACTTGCTCACCGCGCACCCGGCGAACGCGGCGCCGGTCGCCGCGACCGACACCGTCACCGGATTGGTCGTGCACGACAAGCTCGCACCGGTCGCGCCCCCGACGAGCGAAAGGGCCACGGCGTCGCCACTGCGTGCGTTCCCGAACTTGTCAGCGATCTTCACGATTGGTTGCGTGGTAAGCGCCCCGCCAGGTTTGACGCTGGTCGCCGCCGGCTGCGCGGTGAAGGTGGCGGCGTAGGCCGCCCCGACCACCGAGGCCAACGTGCCCGCATTCGCGCCAAAGACCCCGCTAATGCCGGAAACCGCCGTCCCGCCGACGGTGATATTTCCCGTGGCGGTCGTCGTCGTCGTCGGCACGACCGAGAAGCCGTTGAACGTGACCTTCCCGGGATCGGTCGCGACCGTGTTCTCGGAGCTTTGCGCGCCGACGGTCACGGTCAACACCGTGTCGCTACCGGACTTCGCCGGAGCCGCCGAATACGCGTTGCTGGCACCGCTGACGAGGCGAAGCGTCGTGTAGCCGGCGCTACTAATAGGTTCAACACTCGCCGTGCCGACGTCCACGAACTTGAACCCGGCGGGCGCCGTGAGCGTCATCGTGCCCGTGGCGAACTGTCCGGCGGTCGTTTCGGCGACCACTGGCCCTTCGGAGATGGTCGTGGGGCTGTTCGACCCCGGCGACACCGACGAGGTGTCAAGCGAAATCGACATCGAGGCGACGCGCGCGCGGACGGTCCCGCCCGCTGCCGTCGCGACGTGCGCCGAGACGAGCCACGCGGCGAACGCGAGGACGACGACGGCGGCGAGCGACTCCGCCCACGCACCGCCTCTCCCCAGTGAGGCCACCCGCGCGCCAGCGGCATTCGCTGCTCGACCAAGCCCGAACGACCGACGGATCTCCACGATCACAGTCTCCTTCGACTACAGCGCAACGGCGAGTGGAAACCAACGCACGGGTTACGGAACGTCTTGCGCCAATTGGGCGGCACGGCGGCGCCGTGTCCCGCGCAGTCGGACGGCCCCAGTCCCAACATGCATCGCATGTAGCAGACACACTAGTTGCTGGCACGGATGCTGTCAACCCCCCACCAACCGGGTATCCGTCACCGATACGCCCCATCCCATACGGCGTCGCCCAGGTCGACGAGGGCGATCGGACCGTGGCGCAGTGCCCGACTCGCACTTGGTTCCCGGCATGGGATGCCATCCCGGCCCAGGCGGCCGGCCGCACGTGTGCCCACCGACGAGGGAGTCCCCCATCCCTGCGCACGGCACGAGGGATCACCCGGTTGGGGGACGAGGCGCGTGGCGGTCGGAGAAGGACCGGCAGGGGGGCGGGTGGACGGTGACCCACGCGGCCATCGACGGCGCGACGCGCCTCGCCGACGTGCAGCCCCTCCCGAGCGAGCGCGCAACTTCCGCGGCGGGGTCCCTCCAGCGCACGCCGGACGCGCCGACCGCCCGGAGGTCAGGCGCGCCCGCCGCACCTCGGCATCCACGTCCTCACGCCCCTCGGCCCACCACGTTGGGAGCGACGACCGCAAGCGGGGATGCCCGTTGGTCCGCGCAGGTGCGGTTCCGGCCGCGCGCAGGGATCATCTGTCCCAACGAATTCGATGTTTCCGTGCAATCGAAGTAGTCCGGGATCCCTTTCGCCGGGCCGTGGCCGTGGCCCCTCGCCGGGGTGGGGTCAGGTCCGCGGGCATCCCTGCCCGCCGGGGTGGGGGCTTGGTCAGGCGCCACGGGCACGTCGCAGGTGCTGGCCGACCGGTCCAGGCCGGGCTGACGGCGGCCCAACTCGGCTGTCGGCATGATTGACTCCATGCCGAACGATCACGGGGGGCGGGAACGCCCGGTTGCCGTACCGGCCCCTGACTGAACCACCGGTGTACTTTCGGATTTGGTCGGGACAGATGGGGCGGGGATGCCCGCGGACCATCTTCAACCCCTTCCGCCGACCGGCCCCCCGCCCCGGCGGGCAAGGATGCCCGCGGACCAACCCCCTCGCTGGTGCGCGCGTGCGCGGTGCCGGAGGCTCAGGGACGCCCGTTGTTGCGCGCGCCTTCAAGATGCAGGCACATGCCTAGGTGTCGCGCCATCGCGACCGGGTACCTGCGCCCGAGGGGTACCGCCTCGAGTCACTCGCGACGTGTACCCGGGCGCACTACCCCTCGGCCGATGACCCGGGCGGGCGCTGACCAAACTTGAGGAACTGCTCGATGGCATCGACCATCGCCGCCCCGCTGGGCAGGTCGCCGCCCGGGGGCGCGACCTCCTCGTCACCGACGTCCCCCTCCTCCTCGTCCCGGTGCGACGCGCGGTAGTTGCGCTCCAACTCGCGCACGTACTCGGCCGCCTCCGGGTCGCGGGCCACCGCCTCGCGCACCTGGTCCGTGAAGCGCGAGGCCGAGGCGTCCAGGGTCGCGAAATCGACCGTCAGGTTGGTCAACTTCACCAGTTCCCGCAGGATGCGCGCGGCGATCAGCGGGTTCGGGCTGGCCGACACGTAGTGGGGCGCGTGGCCCCACAGCGACAGCACGGGGTAGCGACGGTCGCCCAGCCGTGACGCCAGGATGCCGACAATCCCGGTCGGGCCCCGGTAGTTGCTCCGGGTGAACCGCTCCCCGCGCAGAAGGTCGTGCCGGTCGGCGTTCGTCGCCCCGCGCGACACGTGGGGGGGCACCGTGTGCGGGATGTCCGTGTTCAGCGCCCCGAGGGCGACGACCAGTTCCACGCCGACCTTTCGCGCGAGTTCGACGACGATGTCGGCGAACCTCCCCCATCGCAAGTCCGGTTCGGACCCGACGATCACGAGCAGGTCGCGCGCCTCAGGGGAGTCGTCCGGGTCGGGACAGGCAAAGAACTCGATCGACGGCCACGTGACATGGCGCCGCTGGCCCTTGCGCGCCGGCCGGACCGTCGGGCGCGTCTCCGTGAAGACGAAGAACTCCTCGGGATCGACCCACGCGATCCGTTCGTGCTCGCGTTGCGCAACGAGGACGCGTACCGCCGTCGAGGCCGCCTCGCCCGCGTCGTTCCACCCTTCGAAGGCGTATACGAGCGTCGCGCGCCGCAGAACCGGTACCTGCGCGACGTGGAGCCCCTCGGGGGCACGCCAACCGTCGACGGTACGCCGCCCACGCGAGCGCCCGCCCGCCCGGGGAGGTCCCTCCGGTGGGTCGGATTCCACGTCGTCGCTCGCAGGGATCTCGAGGCGGAAGTTGAACCGCTCGTCGAATGCGTCGGCCGAATCGCTCATCTGGACCGCCGGATCATAGCGGAGGGGCGCACGGACGGCGCGATTCGCCGCCCGTTCGCCACCAACGACACGAGGCACGCCCACCGCGGTTGGCGTGCCTCGCACGGGACATGCGGGCCGGGCAGGCCCTAGCGGCGCTTGAACCGGGTGCGCTTGAGGCGCTTGCGGTACTTGTGACGCGAGATTTTGCGCCGACGCTTCTTGATGACTGAACTCATTGCGAAAAGTTATGGCACACGGCCGGTGGCGATGTCAACGGCCCGGCCAAGGTTCGCGCGGGTTCGCGGCCGTGCACGCCCCTCCCCCACCCCTGCCCCGACCACCGGGGCGCGTGGATTCCTACCGCCAGTCGATCGCCCCGTGGCCTCCTGCCAGGTCAATCGGCTGCAGGTCGGTCGTGCCGACGCGCAGGACGTAGGTGCCCCCGCCCGACACGATCGCCAGGCGCAAGCCGTCCGGCGACCAAGCCGCCTGCGGACTGTCCTCGCCGACCGTCGTCAACCGCGCCAGTCCGGCGCCGTCGATCCCGACCGAGAACACGTCCATCGGCACGCCGTGGCGCACGCCAGCGGCCACGGCGACCCCAGCTCCGAGCGACGCCCGTCGTGGAAGCGGCGTCACCGTCGGGACGGGCGTGAACGGCGACGCCGCACTGAACGACAGGCGCCGGCCGTCGCGCGAGAACCGGGGCCACGCCGCGCCGTCGACCGCCTCCGGGCCAACGACGCCTCGCGGGCCCGTCCCGTCGGCCGAGACAACCTCGACGACGCGCCCGTCCGTCCCCCGACGCACCCACGCCAGCGTCCGGCCGTCCGGCGAGACGGCCACGTCCTGCACGCCTGACGCGATGACCACCATCCCCGCGCCCGGATCGGTCACCGCGACACGCACGACCGACTCGATCACCGTCCGAACGATGGTGCCTTCGAGGACCGGCATGATCGCGTTCGCGAATACCGCCCGGCCGTCCGGCGACCATGCCGGTCGCTCAAGGGTCTCACCCGGGCGCTCGTGCGCGCGCAGGAGGGTCGTCGCCCCGGTTTCGACGTCGAGGATGTGGAGGTCAGTGACCGGAAAGCTCGCCAAGGGGTCTCCCCCTCTCGATGCCACGATCGGAGGCGTGTAGGCGTACGCGATGCGCTTCCCGTCCGGCGACCACGCCGGGTCGCGCGCGATGCCGCCGGGAGGGGGTTGCACGCGTACGCGCCGGTCCGAGCCGTCCGGCAGCGCCACGACGATCGCGCCACCGGACCCGTAGGCAAGGCGCGCCGTCCCGGTCCCACCCGCCCAAGGGAAGGCAGGCACCGTGCACGACGCGACGGCCGCGCCGATCGCGGCCCCGACCGCCCTCCGGCCACGCCGGCGCCCGCCCACCAACGTGGGCCAGTCGCTTGACGCGCGACCCTGCGCCTGCCTATAGTCGTCGGCGTACGGTGCCGTCATGCGGTCCGTCAGGTCCGGTCTCGCCGGATCTCCTCCGGGGAGTGGCGCAGCCTGGTAGCGCGCAGCGTTCGGGACGCTGAGGTCGGAGGTTCGAGTCCTCTCTCCCCGACCATCCTCCGCCCACGGGGCGGATACTCCCGTCGGCACCGACGGGCGGGCGCCTCAGTCGCCTGCCGACGCGAAGACCACCATGAGCAGCGCCGATCCTGCCGTGATGGCCGCCAGCGCCCACAGGTCCGCACCAGTCGGGCCGACCGCTGCCCCCGCGACAGCCGCACCGAACGCGATGATCACGAACGTCACGGCGAACGGGCTTGGCGGCGCGCCGCCTTCGATCTCGTCGTAGCGCGCGCCACGGCCGCCTGCCGTGGGACCGCCATCGCCGCGCTTCAGGTCGCTCATCGGTTGCCTTCCCCGCGAGTGGCCGACGCGTCAGCCGGCGGTGCCCGGCGCCTTCGGTTCGCCGGGAGACGCCTTCGCGTCCCCACCCGACCCGCGGGCGTCGAGGCGCGACGCGGGCTTGGCCGTCATCGCTTCCTCAAGGCCGGGAACGGTGATCCCTGCCACGTTTTGCACATCATACCCGTAAAGGAACACGTGGCCCTCGGGGACCAGCTCGCCCCCTTGGGCCGAGATCACGCGCCCGTCCGCGGCATCGACGTAGACCATCTGGCGACGCAGGACGTAGCCCGGGAAGTACTTCACGATCTGGAACCAGGTTCGTTCCGAGACGTGGTCCCGCGCCCACGCAAAACGGTCGCGCTCGAGCAGCCAGCGATGGACGTTTTGCGACATGGCTGCCACGACGGTAGCACCCGTACTGCCGACCGGTCAACCCTGGCAGTTGACGCCCACCGGGGCCACGGCTACCATCTGGCTGCGGTCCCCGTCGATCCGGATGCCGCGCCGTGCCTTACTGCGCGCCCGACGAGACCCGACGATGCCGACACGAATCGTGCTAGCCGACGACGAGGCCATCATCCGGATGGACCTCAAGGAGATGCTCACCTCCCTCGGCTACGTGGTCGTCGGCGAGGCTGGGGACGGCCGCACGGCGATCAACGTCGCGCGCGAGGTCCGGCCCGACCTCGTGATCATGGACGTCGAGATGCCCGATCTCGATGGCATCGCCGCCGCCGAGGAGATGGCGACGGAGCAGATCGCCCCGGTCCTCCTCCTCACGGCCTACTCGCAGCCCGAGCTCGTGAAGCGCGCGAGAGAGACCGCCGCCATCGTCGGGTACCTCGTCAAGCCATTCCGAGAGAGCGACCTCGCGCCCGCGATCGAGGTCGCGCTCTCGCGCCATCGCGAGTTCCGCACCATCCAGGGCGAGTTGCACGACATCCACGAGTCGCTCAAGACGCGCAAGGTGGTCGAACGAGCCAAGGGGCTCCTGATGGACGCCCACGGCCTCAAGGAGGCCGAGGCCTTCCGGAAGATCCAGAAGCTCTCGATGAACGCCCGCAAGTCGATGCGCGAGGTCGCCGAGGCGATCCTGCTCACCAACGAGTTGTGATCCTGACCCGCGTCGGCACCTTCCTGTGGCCTGCCCGCGGGCGCGGGGACCGTCGGCGTCCCGCCGGCATCCTCCCCCGGCGCCTGGCAGCGCCGCTCGCCTTCCTCCGCCGGCATCACGGCGCGATCCTCCTGCCCATCGTCCTCGCGGCCACCACCGTGGCCTTCACCTGGAAGCTCCTCTTCACCGGCCTCGCGGTCATCGGGTACGACACGATGACCTACATGTACCCTTACCGGGTCTTCGCCGCCGAGGCGTTGCGCGCCGGCCACGTGCCCCTCTGGAACCCTTGGATCTACTTCGGCGTCCCCTTCCTCGCCAACCTCCAAAGCGCCGTCTTCTACCCGCTCCACTTCCCCTTCCTGGTCCTCCCGGGCCCGTTCGCGATGAACGCGTCGGTCGTCCTGCACTTCTTCCTCGCGGCGTGGTTCGCCGCCCTCGCCGCGCGCGTGATCGTGCGCCTCGACTGGTGGAGCGCCGGGATCGCCGGCGTGATCTACGGGTTCTCAGGCTTCGTCGGCGCCCAGGTCGGCCACCTCAACCAGCTCAATGCCGCCGCCTGGCTCCCCCTCGCCATCCTTGCCATCCACCTCGCCCTCGAGTCGCATGCCATCCGGTGGGCCGTCGCCACGGGCGTGATCCTCGCCGTCCAGCTCCTCGCCGGCCACGCGCAAGAGAGCTACATGACGATCGTCGCCATCGTGGCGTACGTCGCCTTCCATGTCGCCGTCGCCGCGTGGACGCTTGCGGTGCCGCGGCGCGCCCCGACGGGTGACGGCATCGGCGCGTGGGCGCGGTCCTTGGCCGAAATCGACGTGGCGGTCGTCCCGGGCCGGATGGACTGGCGCTTCCGGGGTGGTGCCGCGTTGCGGTGGCGGGCATGGTGGTGTCATGCCGCGTTGTCGGCCGCCCTTCTCGCCGTCGCCGGCGCGTTCGCCGCCGGGCTCGCTGCCCTGCAGGCCCTCCCCACCGCCGAGTTGACCGCCGCCTCGATCCGTGCCAGCGGGATGTCCTTCGGCGAGGCCATCTCCTTCTCGCTCCCCCCCCGGGAACTCTTCGTCGGACTCTTGCCCGCCTTTGGCCTCGCCTCGCCGACCAGCAACGAGTTCCTGGGATGGATCGGCTTCACCGGCGCGATCCTCGCCCTCGCGGGCATCACGTTCCGCGCACGGCACCCGGCGGTCCTCTTCTTCGCGATCCTCGCCATCCTTGCCCTCCTGCTCGCCCTCGGCAACCACACCCCCATCTACGGGAGCATCTTCCGCGTACCGGGCATGAACCTCTTCCGCGTCCCCGCACGGTGGCTCTTCCTCGCCACGTTCGGGGCGGCGATCATCGGCGGCGCGGGCTTCGCCTTCCTTCGAGCACCGGGACCCAGCCTCGTGCGCTCGCCCCTGCCTCCCGGACCGTGGTTCCGCCTCGCGGCCGCCAGCCGCCTCCTGCTCGCCATCGTGGTCATTGGCGCCGCCGTCGCCGTCCTCTGGCCCTTCCAGCACGTGCGCGCCGACCCGGCCGCCCTCGCGCTCGTCCCCCTGTGGCTCGCCCTCGGCGCCGGTGCGATCCTCCTGGCCTTCCTCGCCCTCGCCGCCGCCCCGTCACGCCTGGCGACCGCCTGCCTCGCCGTCGCCGTCGCCGGCGAGTTGTGGGGCGCCAGCACGAGCCTCGAGTACAACAACCCGAACCCCCCGGGCGTCTACCTCGACTCGCGCCCGTCCATCGACGCCCTGCGCGACGTCCTCCCCCCCGGACGGGTCCTCGCGGTCGCACGGACGGGCTACCAGCCCTTTGACGCCCCCCTCATCCAGGGTGACCACGGCGCCACCCTCGGGGTCCGGGGCGTCGGTGCCGGCCTGATCAACACCAAGTTCAAGGACACCCTCAACCCCAACCTGCCCATGGTCCTCGGGATCCCGGTCGTCGACGGGTACGACGGCGGCGTCCTCCCCTTCCGCCGGTACGTCGAGTTCAAGTCATTGATCGTGCCGCCGGAGCGGAACCAGCCGGACGGGCTATTGCGGGACCAGCTCGGTCGCGACCAGGCGCCGACCCTCCCACCGGCCGACCGCCTGCGCCAATGGGGCGTGACGTACGTCGTGCGCGACACGATGGACGACCGGCTCATCGACGGCACCTACTTCGACAACGACGCATCGCTCGACCTCTTGCCGCACGCGACCGTGCGCTTGCCCGGGCCCGCCCTCGCCCTTCCGGCCGTCCTGCAGCGCCCGGACCTGCCCGCCGGCACGGCGCCCTCCGGTGCGACCCTCCAGGCCGGCACGTCCCGGCCACGCCTCGCCGACATGCGCGAGGTCGCCATGGTGGCCTCTCGCCCGGGCCCGTCCCCCTCCGGGATCGTCTCGGTCACCGTAGAGCTCCTCGGCCCTGATGGCCGCGTGGCCTGGTCCGGGCGCCTGGGCGTGGCCCCGTTCAGTTCCGCGTCCTCCGGCCCGGGTGCCATCGCAGCGCGCCTCCCGGGCGACACCGAAGCGCCCGGCACGTATGTCGTGCGCTTGCCTGTCGCCGATGGCCGTGGCCTTGAAATTTCTGCCGTCACGGTCCGGCTCGACGTCGTGGGCCAGGCGACCACTGACGGCTCCGGCAACCGCGCGACCGTGCATGCCCTGAGCCTCGTCGGCGACGGCCGCTCATGGCCGGTCGGCCTCACCCACGGCGGGGCGTTGCAGCTTGTCCACCGCTCCGACGTCAAGGTCTACCGCCTCGAGGACCCGCCGGCCCGGGCGCGCCTCGTGACCCGCACCGTCGTCACCGGGTCCGACGCCGACGCCCTCGCCGCCCTCGCCTCCGGCCCGCCGGACGAGGCCTCGGTGGTCCTGCAGGTCGCGCCACCACCGGTGGCCGACGCCGGGTGGCGCGGGCGGGTCCGCGCCGGGGTGTCGCGGGCGTGGCGCCTCCTCGGGCGCGACGACGCGTCCGGCTACCTTGCCGGTGCCGTCCTGCCTGCACCTTCCGAGACGACGGGTGCGAGGGTCTCCCTCGTGGAGGATCTCCCCGAGTCGCTCCGCCTTCAGGTCTCGACCGACGCACCCGCGATCCTCGTCATTCGCGACACCTTCTTTCCCGGATGGCACGCCACCGTCGACGGTCGTGACGCGCCGGTCTGGCGGGCGGACCTGCTCTTCCGCGCCGTGCCGGTCCCGGCGGGCGACCACGTCGTCGACTTGACCTTCCGGCAGCGGACGTTCGAGGTTGGCCTCGCGATCTCGGGCGTCGCCGCCCTCGTGGCCGTCGCACTCCTGGTCGTCCCGGCCACCGCCGCCGGACGGCGGGCGTGGCCACCCTCCCCCTCGACCACCCGGCCGCTTGCGACCACCGTCGCGCCGGTCACGTCACCCGGATCCCCAGTGCTTCCCTCTCCCGCCGCAGCGGGGGAGGGACTGAGGGAGGGGGACTGTGACGAGTTCGGAGGAGGGCCAGCGAGCGCGGCCGTGGACGACGCCCCCGTGGCGTTCGGCCCAGAATCGTGGTCGGCCCACGGTCGGACCATCCCGGCGACGTACCTCGACGACGACGCCGTCGCCGGCCTGTACATCGCGTCGCGCGATGCCGACCCCGAGGTCGCGCGCGAGTCTCGCGGGGCACCATCGTTATCCGCGTACGCGTCCCCTGCCCCGGCGGGCAAGGATGCCCGCGGACCAACGGGAGAGGGAAGCGCTCAGACCCCACCCCGGCGGGCAAGGATGCCCGCGGACCAACGGGAGAGGGAAGCACCACCACCCGCGGACCAACGGGAGAGGGGAGCGATCGACCCCTCATGACCCGCCCCGCCGGGACCGGTCGGCAGGTCGTCATGGTCGCGCCCTTCGCCGAGTCGCCCAAGGCGACGACCTCCGCGCGCGTCATCCCCCTCGCACGCGCCCTGGCCGCACGCGGGCATCGCGTGACCGTCCTCGTGCCCCCGTACGACAACCCGGGTGAATCCCGGTCCCGGCGCGAGGGCGGCGCCATCGTCCGGACCCTCGTCGTCCCGGGCGCGATCCCCGAGGCAAGCCCCCTGCAGGCAATCGCGCAGCCGGTCCTCGCCGCCCGCGTCGCCGCCGCCGCCATGGCCCTCGAACCCGACGTGGTCCACCTCTTCAAGCCCAAGGCGGTCTCGGGCCTCGCGCACGCCATCCTCGCCGCCCGCCGACGCCTGCGCGGCGACCCCGGTCCGGCCCTTGTCGTGGATACCGACGACTGGGAGGGCGACGGCGGGTGGAACGAGTACGAGGCCTACCCGTGGTGGCAGCGCGCGGCCGTGAATGCGCAGGAATGGTGGGGCATAGGCGCCGCCGACGCGATCACGGCGGCTAGCCGGACCCTCGAGGCGCAGGCATGGTCACGAGGCCAGCCTCCGGCCCGCGTCGCCTACCTGCCGAATGGCCTCGACGATGCCGACTACCCGGGGTGGTGGGGTCCGAGTGGGCCAGGACAGCCCGGCAGGGACGAGGTCCGTGCCCGCCTGCACCTTGGCAATGGCCCCGTCGTCGTCCTCTACACGCGCTTCTTCGAGTTCCAACCGTCGCGCGCCCTCGCCACGATCCGGGCGGTGCGCGCCCGGGTCCCCGGCGCCACCCTGCTTGTCGTCGGCGCCGGCAAGTTCGGCCAGGAACGTGCCCTCGCCACCCTCGCCGCCAATGAGGGCGAGGCCGGGGCGATCACCCTCGCGGGGTGGCAGGCGGTCGCGAACCTGCCGGGCCTCCTGCGCGCCGCCGACGTCGCCATCGCCCTTGCCGACGACAACCTCGCGAACCGCGCGAAGTGTTCCGTCAAGCTCCTGCAGCTCATGCGCCTCGGCGTGCCGGTCGTCGCCGACGCCACCGGCGAACAGGCCAACTACCTCGCCGGTTCCGACACGGGCGCGCCGGGGGAGGCGGGCGTCCTCGTGCCCCCGGGCGACGTCACCGCGATGGCCGTCGCCGTCGCGTCACTCCTGTCGGACCCGGTACGCCGCGCGGCCGTTGGGCAGACCGGGGCCATGCGCGCGCGCGACCGCTTCGGGTGGGACGTCCTCGCACCCGCCGCCGAAGCGGCCCACGCCGGAGCGATCGCCGCACGCCGTCGCGCCTGAGGCGACGGGGAATGATGCCCGCGGACCAACGGGAGAGGGAAGCACCACAGCCCCTCCCCCGGCGGGCAAGGATGCCCGCGGACCAACCCACCCTCCGTCTGCCGCAACAAGCACCCCCACCATCGTTATCCGCGTACGCGGTCCCTCCCCCGCTGCGGCGGGAGAGGGAAGCACAACCGCCCGCGGACCAACGGGGGAGGGGAGTGCTTGTGCCTCAGCCGCCCTCGCCAGCGGCGCGGGTCGCGTCGATCGCATCGAGGATCGCCTCGCCGGTCGCCGGCAGGCGCAGGTCCACGCGCGACGGCGACGTGCCGGCCGGCGCAAACGCCGCGACCGCCTCGCGGATCGCCTCGCGCACGCTGAGTGCCAGCATGAGTGGCGGTTCGCCGACGGCCTTGCTACCGGCGATGACCCCCGCCTGCGCCGCCCTCGGCAGCAGCGCCACGTGCCAGGCGGCCGGCACGTCGGTCGCCGCCGGGATCTTGTACGTGCTTGGCGCGTGCGTCAGGATGCGCCCGTCACTCCCCCAGACGACCTCCTCGGAACTGACCCAGCCCATCCCCTGCACGAAGCCCCCTTCCACCTGCCCGACGTCCACCAGCGGGTTGATGCTTGCCCCGGCGTCGTGGAGGATGTCGACCCGAAGCACCGTCATCTCCCCGGTGAAGCCATCGACCTCCACCTCCGTGACGGCCGCGCCGCACGCGAAGTACGCGAACGGGCGCCCCCGCCCTGCCCCCCGGTCGAACCAGATGCCGGGCGTGCGGTAGAAGCCGGTCGCCGAGAGGCCGATGCGTTCCCGGTGCGCCGCCCGTGCCACCTCGGCGAACGCGACCGTCGCACCGGGTCGCGAGGCCGCAAACGCCTCGCCCGCGGCGAACGTCACCTCGGCCGGGTCAACCACCGTGCCGGTGCCGGACAGCAGCGATGCCGCCACCGGGGCGAGGCGGTCCCGCAGCGTCGCGCACGCGTCACGGATCGCCCCGCCGTTGAGGTCGGTCCCCGACGACGCCGCCGTCGCCGACGCGTTCGGTACCACGTCCGTGCGGGTCGGCATCATGCGGATCGACCGCACCGGCACGCCCAGGCAGTCGGCCGCGACCTGCGACAACTTCGCTTGCAGGCCCTGCCCCATCTCGGTCCCGCCATGGTGGACCTGCACCGACCCGTCGACCAGCACGTTGACGAGGGCGCCGGCCTGGTTGAGGAACGTCGTCGTGAACGAGATGCCGAACTTGACCGGCGTCATCGCGATCCCACGTCGGCGGCGCCGCCGCGATGCCTCAGCCGTGGCGTTCCACGCCCGGGCCTCCGCGCGCCGGGTTGCGAACGACGACGACCGTTCGAGGGACTCCCAGATCGTCCGGAGGCGATCGTCGCCGACCTCCTGCCCGTAATGCGTCGTGCCCGCCTCGCCCGCGGCGGCGTACAGGTTGCGGGACCGCACCTCGTGCGGGTCGAGGCCGGCGGCGCGCGCGAGGCGGTCGATCACCTCCTCCGCCACGGCCATGCCCTGGGGCCCGCCGAAGCCCCGGAATGCCGTCTGCGACGTGCGGTCCGTCCGGACGACCTGCCCCCGCACTCGCATCGACGGGATCCGGTACGCGTTGTCCGCGTGCAGCATCGCCCGCCCCATCACCGCGTCCGAGAGGTCCAGGGACCAGCCACCGTCGGAGTACAGCTCAAGGTCGAGGGCACGCACCTTCCCGTCACGCCCGATCGCCGCCCGGTAGCGCGCGAGGAACGGGTGGCGCTTGCCGGTCATCCCCATGTGCCGGTCGCGGTCGAGGCGCACGAATGTCGCGCGCCCGGTCAGCGCCGCGCCAAGGGCAGCGACCGCCGCCCAGGCATTCGCCTGCGACTCCTTGCCGCCGAAGCCCCCGCCCATCCGCGAGCACTGCACGACCACTTGGTTCAGGTCGATGCCAAGGACCCGGGCGACGACGGACTGGGTCTCGGCGGGATGCTGGGTGGAGGAGTGGATGACCAGCCGACCGTCGCTCTCCGGCACCGCGAGGGAGGCGTGGGTCTCCAGCGCGAAGTGGTCCTGCGCGCCCGTCCGGAACGCACCCTCCACGACGACAAGCTCACGATCCGGTGCCGCCCCGGCAAGGACGCCCTCGACGTCCCCGCGGGAGATCCATTGCGGCTCGGTGTGGAACGACCCCGCCGCAATCGCCGCGTCAAGGTCCAGCATCGGTGCGCACGGTTCCCACGCCACGCCGACCAGCGATGCCGCCCGGCGCGCGGTAGGCGCGTCGTCCGCAAGCACCCAGGCCACCGCCTGCCCATGGTGGCGAACCTCCACCGGGAAGAGCGGTTCGTCGTGGCGTACCGGCCCCGTGTCGTTCTGGCCCGGGACGTCGGCGCCCGTCAGCACCATGGCCACGCCGGGCAAGGCGCGGGCCGCCGACGCGTCAATCGCCCCGACCTTGGCCCGCGCATGCGGCGACTGGACCGGCCAGGCCACCAGCGCCCGCGCCGGCAACGGCAGGTCACCGACGAAGCGTGACCGTCCGGTCACGTGCAAGGTCGCGCCATCGGGTCGCAGCGCCCGCCCCACCTCGTTCCGGGACACGTCCACGCCTCACCCCGCACCCACCGGCCTGTCGCCGGGACACTGGCCCGCCTGCCGCCCTCGTTCCGGCCGCCTAGGGAGCGGATGTCTCGGCAACGCAGCGATCAAACAGGTTCGTCACCAGTCGCGCACGATACGACACCGACGCGCGCACGTCGTCGATCGGCGCGAATTCCGTCGCGAGCACGGCACGGGCCGCCGCCGTGCCATCGGCATCCCAACTCGCACCGACCAGCGCCGACTCCGCCCTCGCCGCCCGCGCGGGTACCGGTGCGACCCCGCCGTACGCGAGACGCGCGTCCGTCACCACGCCCCTATCGTTGAGCGTCACGGTGAAGGCCGCGACCACCGTCGAGATGTCCACCCGGTCGCGACGGGCGACTTTGTGCGCCCATTCCACCCGGCGACCGCCCGGAGGCACCACGACGGGAGGCACCCGCACGGCCATCAGCAACTCGTTCGGCCCGACGACCGTTTGCCGGTAGCCCGTGAAGAAGCGCGAGATGGGGACCGTGCGCGTCCCCGTCCGCGCCTGCACGACTGCCTTCGCATCGAGGGCAAGCCACGCGACCGACAGGTCACCGACCGGCGACGCGGTCATCAAGTTTCCGCCGACCGTCGCCCGGTTCCTGATCTGGCGCGACCCGAACCACGGCAGCAGCCGGTGCACCAGCGGCAGCGTGACCGGACTCACCCACACCTTCAGTTCGGCGATGGTCACCCCGGCACCGATACGCAGCCCGGTGTCGTCGCGCCCGATGTCGCGCAACTGGTCAACCGCTCCAAGCATGATGAACGCCGGAAAGCGCCGCCCACCGCGCGAGACCTCGACGCCGACGTCGGTCGCGCCCGCAACGATGCGCGCCTCCGGATGCGCGATTTTCAGTTGGATCGCCTCATCGATCGTGGATGGCCGGAACGCGATCACGTCCCTGCCTTCCACGCTCACGGAGGGGTGCGGGGGCATGGGTCGGGCAAGGCGTTCCCAGAACGGGTCACCTGACCGCCCGACGCCCGCCCCGGCAAGCGCCGTCGCCGCCTCGCGCAGCGCCCGGTAGCCCGTGCATCGGCACAAGTTCCCGGCAAGCACCTCCCCGGCCGGGTCACCTTCCGGGGCCGCTCCGGGCCGGGGCGCCGTGTAGTACGCCGCGAACAGGCTCATCGCAAACCCGGGGGTGCAATACCCGCACTGGGTGCCACCCCCGTCGGCGATTGCCGCCTGCAGCGGATGCAGGTCCTCGACCGTCCCGTCCGGAAGCGGTGCGGGTGACAGCGCCTCCGCCGTCCACGCCTCCACGCCCGACAGTTGCCCCGCCAGGGTCAGGCACGACACGACCGCCCGGTACGTCGATCCCCGTGCGAAGGTCTGCCGTACTGCGACGGTACACGCCCCGCAGTCGCCCTCGGCACACCCTTCCTTGACGCTGGTGTACCCCTGCCCTCGCGCAAGCTCCAGCAACGTCTCGTGCGGGTCGATGCCCTCAAGCGAGACGGCGGTCCCGTTCAGGGTGAAGGACGGTGGCGGCGCGGTCCGCGTCCGCACGGGGATGGCCGACGACCCGGCGCCGGCCTCGCGCACGCTCACCCCACCCCGTCCTCGTCGGGTTCGGACGCGAGCCAATCGTCGATGCCTTGGAGGATCCGCTGCTTGGTTGCCTCCGGTGCTCCCGACGCCAGCGCGCTCACCTTCGCCATCCCCGCCAGCTCGTAGTCCGACAGGCCGAACGTGTCCCGCACCAGCTTGTACTCGTCGCACAACAGCATGCCGAAGAAGGTCTGGTCATCCGTGTTGATCGTCACGGGTACCCCCGCATCGAGCAGCTTCGGCAGCTGGTGCAACTCGATGTCGTTCGCCACGCCCAACATCAAGTTCGACGTCGGCGCCACGTCGCACGTGATCTGGTTGTCGCGCAGGTACTTCAGGAGGTCGAGATCCTCGATCGCCCGGACGCCGTGGGCCAGCCGATTGGGGCGGGACGTCTGGATCGCCGACCAGACGCTTCCCGGTCCCATCGTCTCCCCAGCGTGCGGGACGACCAGCAGGCCAGCCTCGTGCGCGACGTCGAACGCCGGCTTGAAGGGGTCGGGAGGGATTCGCTCGTCACCCGCGATGCCGAACGAGACGACGCCGTTGCCCTTGTTGCGCGCCGCGAACTCGGCAACCTGGACCGTGTTCACGCCGAACAACCCGTCGACGCCGAAGTTCCGGTTGATGCCGGCCATCATGCCGACCTCGGTGCCCGTGGCCTTCGTGCCCTCGGCGAAGCCTTCCTGCATGATGGCGTACACCTCGTCGACCGGCAGCTTCAGGCGCTCCCAGTAGTACTGCGGCACCCCCATCGGCTCGGACCACCAGACGCCCTGCGCCGCCTCGTCCTCGACGAGTTCGCGGCACACGCGCTTGAGGTTCTCGGGGCGCCGGATGGTCTGCGCCGTTTTCGCGTAGACGACGATGAACTCGGGAAGGTTGGAGAAGACGCCATCGCCGACGTCCATGCCTTCAAGGGCTGCGAACTCCTTGATGGTCTCCGGGCGCGCGCTTCCCTCAAGGTGCAGGTGAAGGTGCGCCTTGGGGAGCCGCTTGATGGATCGCCTTCTCATCTTCGAGGCACTCCCGAAAGACGTGCGTCAGGGGGCGCCACGTCAATCTTGGCGGGTAGTGTACGCGGCTTCGCGCGGTGGCCACCGAGTCGGGGTATCGGGATGCGACCGGGGTCGCCAGGCGGGGCCCTGGGAGCGGGGGCTTGACCCGACACCTTGTCAGGTTTCGACATCACCGAGCTGGCGGCCGCCGCCAGCCATCAGCAACCCGATCCCTTCCCGCGTCGCCTCGCTGCCCGCGACCTCGCCCACGACCCGGCCGCGAAACATCACCAGGACCCGGTCGGCGAGCGACATCAGCTCGTCAAGCTCCGCTGACACGACCAGCACCGCCGCGCCCGCATCGCGCGCGGCGACGAGCGACCGGTGGATGAACTCGATCGACCCCACGTCGACCCCGCGAGTCGGTTGCGCCGCGACCAGCACCCGGACGTCGTGCGAGAGTTCGCGGGCGACGATCACCTTCTGCTTGTTCCCGCCGGACAGCGCCTGGACCGGGACCTCGGCAATGGGCGGGCGAATGTCAAACCGTGCCACGAGGTTGCGGGCAAGGTCGAGGATCGCGCGCGCCTGTCGAACGCCGCGGATCGCCAGTGGCGCAAGGTGGTAGCGGTTCAGCACGAGGTTGTCGGCCACGCTGAACGGCAGGACCAGCCCGTGCCGCTGCCGGTCCTCCGGCACGTGCGCCAGGCCCAACGCCGCGCGGGCGCGGACGCCAAGGCGCTGCGCCTCCACGCCGCACAGCCACAACGACCCGCCGGCGACGGGCCGGAGGCCGGCGATCGCCTCCACCAGTTCCGTCTGGCCGTTCCCCTGCACCCCCGCGATCCCCACGATTTCGCCCGCGCGCACCTCGAACGTCACGCCGTCAACCGCCCGGCCGCCGCGGTCACCCGCCACCTGCACGTCGCGCAGGACCACCATCGCCTCGCCAGGCGTCGCCGGCGCTTTCTCGACGCGCAGCAAGACCTCGCGCCCGACCATCATTGCCGCCAGCGACTCGGGCGTCGCGTCGGCCGGCGACACCTCGCCGACGACCTCGCCGCGTCGCATCACGACGATCCGGTCCGCGATGTCCAGCACCTCGCCCAGCTTGTGCGAGATGAAGACCACCGAGGTACCGCCAGCCGCGAGGCCGCGCAGCACGTGGAAGAGGCCCTCCGTCTCCTGCGGCGTCAGCACCGCCGTGGGCTCGTCCAGGATCAGCACGCGCGCGCCACGGTCAAGCGCCTTGATGATCTCCACCCGCTGCTGTTGCCCGACCGAGAGGTCGCGGATGACCGCGTGCGGGTCGACCTCCATGCCGAAGCGCGCGGCGAGGGCGACCACGCGCCCTTCGACCGTCGCCAGGTCGATGGCCCCGTGGCGCGACGGTTCGTGCCCGAGGGCGACGTTCTCGGCGACGGTGAACGGCGGTACCAGCATGAAATGCTGGTGCACCATGCCGATGCCGCGCGCGAGGGCGTCCCGCGGCGACCTGAGCCGTACCGGCTGCCCGTCGACCAGGAGGGTTCCGCCGTCCGGGGCCGTCATCCCGTAGAGCACGTTCACCAGCGTCGACTTGCCGGCCCCGTTCTCGCCCAGCAAGGCGACGATCTCGCCCGGGCGCACCCCGAACGACACGTCGCGGTTTGCGATGACCGCGCCGTACCGCTTCGTCAGGTGACGCGCTTCGAGCAGCCACGGGCCACCCCCGCCTGCGCCCGCGGGATCAGTCGCGGACATACGGCTGCCCGATCGCCGCTGGTGGCGTCACGCGACCGATCGCCCCCGCAAGGATCACGATGGTCAGCACGTACGGGAACATCCCGACGACCTGCGCCGGCACGGGGATCCCGAACTGCTGCGCGTTGATGTGCAGTGCGTTCGCGGCCGCGAACAGCAGCGAGGCGACCCACGCCCCTGCCGGCGTCCACCCGCCGAAGATCAGCGCCGCCAGCGCGATGAACCCGCGACCGTTCGTCATCATCGGTTCGAACACCGGGACCGCCTCGAGCGTGAAGTACCCGCCCCCGATCCCGGCAATCGCCCCACCGACCATCACGGCCGCGTAGCGCGTCCGTGCCACCGACACGCCGGCGGCGTGCGCCGCCCGCGGCAACTCCCCCACCGCACGCACCCGCAACCCCCACGCCGTTCGGAACAGCACCAGGTGCGCCACGACGACCAGCGCCAGCGTCACCCACGCGATCGGCTGTTGCTGGAACAACGGCCCGATCACCGGCACCTCGGACAACCCGGGCACGCGCCACGCCGGCAGCAGCCCGGCACCGGAGATGGCCTGGCGTCGGACCACCTCCGTCGAGAGGAACCCGGTGACCCCGGCCGCCATGATGTTGATCACGGTGCCGCTCACGATCTGGTCGACCCGCAGCGTCACCGACAGCCACGCATGCAACAGGGCCATCAGTGCCCCGACCACCATGCCGGCCACGATCCCGGCCGCCAGGCTCTTGGTGAGCGCTCCCACGATGAAGGCGCCGAAGGCGGCTGCCAGCATCATGCCCTCGATCGCGATGTTCGCCACCCCACTGCGTTCGCAGAACAGGCCCGCGAGGGCACCAAGCGTCAGCGGCGTGGCGAACCGCAGGGTCGTCGCCAGCATCGATGCGGCCACGACCGCCGCCGGCACGTCGGGCGAACGCAACGCCTCGGCGATCCCGACCAGCCCGGCGATGCACCCGAGGACGAAGAGGAACCGTCCGCGCGTCACTTCGATGTCCTCGCGGTCTCGGCGGACCCGATCGTCACGGGCGCGACCTCACGGCCCTCGTCGTCCCCGGCAGGCGCGACGGCGCGCGCGGCCTGCAGGCGGTAGAGCCAGCGCACGATCTGCTCCGCCGCCACCAGCAGGAGCACCAGCGCCTGGATTACCGAGATGATGTCTGCCGACACCTGCGTCCGGAACTGGAGCTTCGTCGCGCCGGTCCGCAACGCCGCGAACAGCACCGACGACAGCAGGACGCCCGAGACGGTGTTCCGCCCGAGCAGCGCGATCGCGATGCTGTCGAACCCGTACCCCACGTTGAAGCCCAGCGTGCTGCGGTAGTTCACGCCAGCAACCTGCACCGCACCCGCCAACCCGGCGAGCAACCCGGACGCGCCGAGCGCCCACGTCATCCGGCGCACCACCCCCACCCCGGCGTACGCCGCCCCGTCCGGGTTCGCGCCCACCATGCGCAACTCGAACCCCGTGGTCGTGCGCCACACGACGAACCACGTAACCACCGCGACGGCGACGACCAGCAGGACCCCCGCATGCATGCCCGGCACGAGGTCCGGCAGGCGCGCACCCTCCGCGATCTTCGGCGTCTGCGCGATCACGTTCAGCGGCGACCGGTCGCGCAGCGGGCCATTGAGCAGGTACGCCGCCAGTTGACTGGCGATGTAGTTGAGCATGATCGTCGTGATCACCTCATGCGCGCCGGTGCGCGCCTTCAGCAACCCCGCGACGCCGCCCCAGACAGCCCCCGCGAGGCAGCCCGTCGCCAGGACCACCGGGAGGTGGATGACCGCCGGCAAGTCAAGCCCGAACCCCGCCCATGCCGCGAAGAGGGCACCGATCGTGAGTTGGCCCTCGGCGCCGATGTTGAAGAGCCCGCCCCGGAAGGCGAGCATCACGGCAAGGCCGCTGAAGGCGTACGGCACCGCACGCAGGACCGTGTCGATCACGGCGTCGCGGGAGCCGACGGCACCCTCAAGCAGGCTGAGGTAGGCGACGGCCACGAACTGGAGGCCGAGCCAAGGGCCTTCAAGCTGCGGACCGGCCGCCCAGAGGATCGCCCCACCCGCGACGAGCGCGGTCGCGATCGCCAGCACTGGAACCAAGGCGGCATCCAAGCGCAAGGCGATGCCGGGACGTGCCGGTGCCACGCGCCTTTCGCCTCCCGAACCGTGGGGTTGCGCACCGGGCGCGGTCGGCCCGGAAGTGATCGCGCGGGCCAGTCCCTCGATTCGGGGACTGGCCCGCGCGGAAGGCTAGCCCTTCGCGGGCTTCACCTCGGTCTTGAGCGTGCCGGCGTCGAGCTGCTTCCGGATGTCCTCGAGCTTCGTCTTGATCGCCGCGTCGACCTTCGAGTCGAGGTCATGGAACGGCGCCAGGCCCACCTTGCCCGTGATGTTCCCGCCCTTGAACTTGCCCTCGGACGCCGCCTTGATGATGTCCGAAACCCCGAGGTCGATGATCTTCATCCCGCTCGAGAGCAGGACCGCCTTCGCCTCGGGCACGGTGTTCCACTGGTCGGTATCGACGCCGATCGCGACGACGCCCTTGTCCTTGCGGTCCGCGACGCCGTACAGGGCGCCGTTCCCGGTATTTCCGCCGGCACCGAAGACCACGTCGACACCCTTGTCGATCATCGAGAGCGCGGTCGCCTTGCCCCACTCCGGATCGCTGAAGGTCTTCTCCGGCCCGACGGTGCTGTGGTAGACGATCTGGATATCGGTAGTGGCCTTGGCGTACTTGGCGCCGGCCCGGAAGCCCTCGCCGAAGCGCCACACGGGCGGCACCACGTCGGTCGCGAGGACCGCGCCGACCTTCCCGCTCTTCGAGAAGAGTGCCGCGAGGGCACCGACCATGAAGCCGGCCTTGTCCTCCTCGAAGATGAGCCCCGCGAGGTTCTCGACCACCGCCCCCTGGAACTGGTCGACGCCGATGAACTTGATCGTCGGGTTGGCCTTCGCCGCCTCGATCGTCGCCTCGCCGAGCAGGAACCCGACCGTGACGATGATGTCGTACTTCTCGGAGATGAACTGCTGGATGTTCTTCTTGTAGTCGTTCGGGTTCTGGGTCTCGACGTACTTCGACTCGCCCTTGATCGCGGCGGCGCCGGCTTTCGCGCCGTTCCACGCGGACTCGTTGAAGGACTTGTCGTCGACCTTGCCGACGTCAGTGACGAGGCCGACCTTGAAGACCTTGGCGGGCACCGCGGTCGGTGCGGGCGCCGTCGTCGGGGCCGGGGCCGTCGTCGGAGCTGGCGCCGCCGGGGCCGCGGCCGCCGGGGCCTTCGTCGGTTCCGCCTTGGCCGGGGGGGCCGCCTCGCCACCGCAGGCGGCCAGGACCGGGATGGCGCCAAGCGCCATGATCAGTTCGCGCCGTGACTTCACCAGCATTCCTCCACGCGACATACCGTCTTGGCCGCGCCCCTTGCCGGCGACGCGTACGTTGGCCGGAGTATAGCCATGCCAGAGGTTCTTTCTCTGGGACGCTACGAGGCGAGGCGCGCCAGGGCGTGCGCAAGCACCCGCACCCCGGCCGCCATGTCGGCCTCGGACGCGAACTCGTCCGGCCGGTGGCTAACCCCCCCGCGGCACGGCACGAAGACCATCGCCGTCGGGCACACCCGCGGCATGAAGAGCGAGTCGTGGTACGCCCGGCTCGGCAGGCGGTGGGACACCACGCCCGCTTCACCGGCCGCCATGGCCAGGACCTCCACCAACGTCGGGTCCATCGTCGCGGGCGGGTCGTCGGTCACCACCTCGACGTCGATCCCGACCTGACGCCGGGCCGCCACCCCGCGCATCGCGTCACGGATGCGCGCCACCGTCGCGTCGCGCCGTGCGCCATCGACGTCACGGGCGTCCACCGAGAGGTCGACCCGCGACGGCACGCCGTTGACTGCGCCGGGGAAGACCGCCAGTTGCCCGACCGTCGCCACCGTATCGGCCGCCCCGGAGGCACGCGCCGCCGCCTCGACGGCCAGGACGACCTCGGCCGCCGCCGCGAGGGCGTCGCGCCGGTCGGGCATCAGCAGCGCACCCGCGTGACCCCCCTCGCCGTGGACCGTCACGCGCAGCGTCGTCGGCGCCGCGATGGCCGTCACGATCCCCACGGGAATGCCAAGGCGCTCGAGGACCGGACCTTGTTCAATGTGTAACTCGACGAAGCCCGCGTATGCCCCGGGTGCGAGGCGCACCGATTCGAGGTCGCCTGCATGCCCCGCCCCCGCCCGAGCCGCCTCGAACGACACGCCATCGGCGTCCCGCAACTGCCGTGCCGCGTCGGGCGAGAGCGCCCCGGTCATCAGGCGGCTGCCGACGCACCCGACGCCGAACCGCGTCGGCTCCTCGCTGGCGAAGATGACCACCTCGATCGGCCTGCGCGGCACGAATCCCGTGCGCCGCAAGGCACGCACCGCCTCGATGGCGCCGATCACGCCGTAGCACCCGTCGTAGCGCCCCGCGTTCGGGATGGCATCGACGTGCGACCCGCTCCCCACCGGCGCGAGCGCCGCGATGGTCCCCTCCCATCGCGCAAAGATGGTCCCGATCGCGTCGGTCCGGATCGCCAGGCCCTCGGCTTCAAGGAGCGATCGCACGAACGCCCGCCCCGCGAGGTCGATCGGCGTCCACAGCACGCGCGTCACCGCCGGTGGGGGCGCCTCGGTAAAGGTCGCCAGGTGCGCCAGTTCCGCCTCGATCCGCGCCCCGTCAATGGCGAGGCGCGCGTCATCTACCACGACCACCTCACTCCGCCCCGGGTGCGGTGACCACGTCGCGCAGCGGGTGCCGGTTGCCGTTCTTGTAGTACAGGTAGCGGGCCGGCTCCTTGCCGACCGCCGCGAACCATTGCGGGCAGAACGGCCCCATCCACATCTGGTCGCCCGCCTGCACCGGGTACCAGTCGTCCTCGAGGCGGTAGATCCCCCCGCCTTGCAGGAACAGCAGCCCGTGTTCCATGTAATGCGACTCGACCAGCGGCAGGCACGCGCCGGGGTCGAACGTGAAGACGTTCATCCCGAAGTCGAATCCGAGGTCGTCGGGGATAAGCGTCTGCAATCGGGCGGCGGGGTCGCCGAGGAAGGGCAGGCCCGGCACGTCGGCCAGCGATCGCGCCAGGGCATGGGCCGGTGCCGCGCCTGCCGGCGCCGTGATGGCGTGGCGGTCGATGACGAGGAGGTGCGTGGCCTGCGTCGCGACGAGGGCGAGGACGGCGCCCGGCGGCGCGTAGACGTACCCCTCGTGGCCGAGGTCATGGCGGCCGATGCCGCGATCCTCGACGGTCACCGCGCCGGTGATGACGAACGCAAACCGCTCCACCCCCGGTGGCGGCGCGCCCGCCCGGCCGCCCGCCTCCATCTCCGCGACGTACTGCACGAATCCGGCACCCATCTGCGGGGAGACCGTCACGATCACGCGGGTCCCGGTCCACCCGGGCAGCGTCGTGCGCACGTGGCTCTCGGGCGTGATCACCGCGTGGCGCGCGCCAAGGCGCGTCCGCGTCGTCGGTGGCAAGGCCATCCCGTTCCTCCTCCGGCGCACCCGCGCGCCGCCATGTCGAACCGTACCCCGGCACACATCTGAGTGGTGCCCCGCCGGGCCTACGCCACCGGGGAGGCCGACGGGCGGACCAGGCGCCCTCGCGGCGCCCCGACCGGCGATCCGTCGGACGCGACGACCTCCCCGCGCAGGTACGTCCGCACTACCCGGCCGCGCACCGTACGCCCCACGAACGGGGACTGCGGGTGCCGGTAGTGCAGGTCGGACGCCGCCACCGCCCGCCGGTCGCGCAGGTCGACGATCGCGAGGTCGGCATCCGCCCCCGGCGCGATCGCGCCCTTCGCCGGTGCTAGGCCAAACCGCGACGCCGGACCAGCCGCGACCAGTCGCGCAATCGCCTCGAAGCCAAGCCCGTGCGCCGGACCTTCCTCGAGCAGGGTGCCCAACGTCGTCTGCACGCCGGGGATGCCTCCCCAGGTCGTGAAGAAGTCGTCGCCCTGCTTCATCGATGGCGGCGCCGGCGAATGGTCGGACACGACCATGTCTACCGCGCCCGCGATTACCGCGTCCCACAGGCGCGCCCGTTCCGCCGCGTCGCGCACCGGCGGCGCGCACTTCCCGATCGCCCCGAGGCGCGCCACGTCCTCGTCGGTGAACGCGAGGTAGTGCGGGCACGTCTCGCACGTTACGTCGACGCCGCGCGCCCGTGCCTCGGCGACAAGCACCGCCCCGCGACCGCTGCTCACGTGCACGACGTGCAGGCGCGCGCCCGTCGCCTCGGCGAGGTGGATTGCCCGCGCGATCGCCTCGGTCTCGGCAACCACCGGGCGGGATGACGCCCACGCCATCGCATCGTGGCGACCGGCCGCGCGCACCGCCGCCGTGAGGCCCCGCGTGATCGCGTCGCTCTCGGCGTGCACCGCCACGACCATCCCCAGCGACGCCGCCACCTCCATGCCGCGCAGGAGGGTGTAGTCGTCCGAGGCCGGGAACTCGGGCAAGCCGCTATCCGACATGAATGCCTTGACCGCGATCGCGCCGCGCGCGTGCAGTTCCGGCAGGGCGCCGACGTTTCCCGGGATGAGGCCTCCCCACAGGGCGAAGTCGGCATGCGACACGCGCGACGCGATCGCCGCCTTTTCGTCGAACGATGCCCCGTCAAGGGTCAGGGGCAGGTTGTTGAGGGGCATGTCGCCAAAGGTCGTCCCGCCTCCCGCGACGAGGGCGCGACTGCCGGTCGATAACCCTTCCCAGTCGGCGCGACCCGGTTCGTTGAAATGGACGTGCGTGTCGACCGCGCCCGGGAAGGCATGCAGGCCGGTCGCGTCGAACTCCGCCGTCCCTGCCGGGGCCACGAGGCCGGGCGCGACCGCGGTGATCGTGCCGTCCTCGGCAAGGATGTCGGCCACGGCGGCGCCATCCGGTCCCACGACCGTCGCGCCGCGCAAGAGCATCCGACGCATCATGTGCGGACTCGCTCGCCGCTCTCGCGCCAGCGAGGGAGGGGCGAGGAGGCGGCGGAAAGGGACGGTCCGCGGCCATGCTTGCCCGCACCGGGAGTGGCGCGGGATCGCGATGGTGAATGCCTTCCGAGCCCCCACCCCCAGCCCCTCCCCCGCTGCCGCGGGAGAGGGGAGCGGTTCGCACGCCACCTCGGATGCATGGTCCGCGGGCATCCTTGCCCGCCCCGGGTGCACGGCAAGTCACGGGTGATGGCGTGCCCACGGACCATCACTCCCCCCTCCCGTGCTGGCGTGAGGCGCGTGGCGCAGGGGGTGGGGGCGAACCAGCCACCCCCGCCGCGCCGTGCGGACCCGGGAACGTCCCGGCACGCACCCGCGCCGCAAGTTCGTCAATGGTCGCGAGGAGGACGCGCAACGCGGCCAGCACGTCGCCCGCCAGCACCGCCTCGGCCGGGTGATGGCTGATCCCGCCCGGCGACCGCACGAACAGCATCCCGACCGGCGCAAGCTCCGCCATCACCATCGCATCGTGCCCCGCACCGCTGGTCACCTCGCGCAGGGCGCCCATGCCGGTCCGGATCGCCGCGGCCTGGATCGCATCCGTCACCGCGGGGTGGCAGGGGGTCGCGGCGACCTCCATCTCGACGGCCACATCCACGTCGAGAACCCGCGCGGCGGCGGCCTCCCGCGCGACGGCGAGGATGGCCTCCACCGCCTCGCGGCGCACTGCGTCGACGGCGTGGCGCACGTCGAGGGAGATCGACGCCGCCCCCGGCACGACGTTTGCCGCCCCCGGCCCGACCGTCACCTCGCCTACCGTCGCGACGAGGCCGCGCGTCTCGCGCGCGACCCGTTCCGCCGCCACGATCACCGTCGCCGCCCCGGCGAGCGCGTCGCGCCGCGCCGCCATCGGCGTCGTCCCGGCGTGGTTCGCGTGGCCGGTGAACGCCACCCGCAGGCGCGCCTGCCCGACGATTGCCGGCACCACGCCAAGCGCCTCGCCCGCGTGGTCGAGGACCGGACCTTGTTCGATGTGCGGTTCGAGGAAGGCGACGACCTCCCCCGCCCGGTAGCGCGCCCCGTCCGGGCCGGTCGCCGCCGGGTCACCGCCAGCGGCGCGGATCGCGTCGGCAAGCGCGATTCCGTCCTCATCGGTGCGGCCGTGCCACGACCCGGGAAGCGTCCCCGTCGCGGCACGGCTCCCGAGGAACGGGATCGCGAAGCGCACGCCCTCCTCGCCCGCGAATGCGACCACCTCGAGAGGGAACGGCAGCGCAGGGTCGCCCTCGTCCTCGCGCGCCGCCACGTAGGCCATCGCCGCGATGCCAAGCAGGACGCCAAGTGGACCGTCGTACCGGCCCGCGTCGCGCACCGTGTCGATGTGCGACCCGATCACGAGTGCCGGACCGGGGGAGGCACCCTCCCGGCGCCCGAAGACGTTCCCCACGGCGTCCCGCGTGACGGCGGCGCCTGCCTCGGCCATCCAACCGGCGACCAGGTCCTCCGCCTCGCGCGCCGCCGGCGTCAGTGGCCGTCGCACGAGACGGCCGACTTCTTCCGAGATCGTGCCGAGGCGGTCGGCGCGCGCCAACGCCGTCGCCACGAGTTCCGCCGTCGTAACCACCGTCAACTCCCGCGGTACGTCGAGTACGCCCACGGCGACACCAGGAGTGGCACGTGGTAATGCGACGCGGCGTCGGCGATGGCGAAACGTACCGGCACGACGTCGAGGAATGGGGGGTCGGGCAATGCCACGCCCCGCGCCCGGAAGTAGTCGCCCACGTGGAACGCGATCTCGTAGCGCCCCGCCTGCAGGGACCCGCCCGCAAGCAGGCCACCGTCGATCCGCCCGTCGGCGTTCGTCCGCGCGTCGCGGAGGACGGTCGCCCCTCCGTCGTCGAGGCGACGCAACTCGATGCGCACCCCCGCCGCCGGGCCGCCGTGCATCGTGTCCAGGACGTGCGTCGTCAACCGCCCGCCACCGTCCGCCATCACGCGCCCGCCACGTCGCCGCGGTGCATCACCAGCGCGATGCTGCCGAACGGCGGGCGCGGGTCGCAATACGACACCACCTTGCTGCCGTCGTCGGCCCGCACGGCGAGGTCCCAAAGGCGGTTCTGCGCCTCGAAGCGGACCGTGGCGAGCTGCGGGAACCGCCCGAAGATGCGTTTCCCCATCTCCCAGACCAGGTGCTGGATCGACATGCTGACGAAGTCGTGGAACGTCACCGCGCACAGGTCCCGCACCTGCTCGGCCGCGACGTAGCGGGCGTGCGTCGGGTCGGTCGCATCCGCCGGGTCGCCGTAGTTCCACGCCACGTCCATGAAGACGTAGAGCGGCCGGTCGATCCGTTCCTCGAGCGTCGTGAAGCCGTCGCGCAGGAACTTCGCGAACGCCGACCCGGTCACCTTGATCAGTTGCACGCCGACCATGGCGGCCTGCAGGGCGGTCACGCGCGTGCCGTCGCCATCGCGGTGCAGGTCGATCTCGGCCGTGGCGTGCTCGCCCCGACCGTGGCTGAACAGGACCGTGCTTGCCGTGAAGCCATCGCCTGCCGGCACCGGCGCGGCGTGGAACGGGATCTCGCGCCCGCGCAGGCGCAACCACCCCATCTGCGGGTAGATCGCAAGGAACTGCGCCCCGAGGAACTCCAGGTAGCCCTCCAAGGTGGCGCCCCGGTACGCGATGGCCTGCTCGTGGATGAAGTTCTTCATCGAGTCGGTCGCGACGACCTGCGAGTTGTCCCCCTCGGTGTACGCCGCGAGGAAGGCGTCGCCGAACACCTCGACATCGACGTCGTACGCGAAGAGGGTGTTCGGCCGGCCGGTGAACGGCGACTCCGGGATCGTGTGGATGCCCTCGAGGGGAGCGCCATGGAAGCGGTAGACGCAGACGTTCGCCTTCCCGTAGCGGATCTCGGCAGGCATGCGGGTCTCCTCCGGGGTTTACGCCCCCGGCGCAAGGGCTTGGTCAAGGCGGATGCGCGCGATCCGCGCGATCTGGGCGAGTGCGGTCGCCACCTCGGCAATCCCGTCATTCTCGAGGCGAGTTTCGAACGCCTCGAGGATCTGGGTGCGCGTGTGGTCGCGTACCGCAATGATGAACGGAAAGCCGAAGCGTGTCCGGTACCGGTCGTTCAGGTCGGTGAAGCGGGCGAACTCGTCGGGCGAGAGGCGGTCAAGCCCGGCACTCGCCTGTTCCGACACCGATGACTCGCTCAGTCTCAATCGCGTGCCCAGATCCGGGTGGGCGCGGATCAAGGCGAGGTGCGCCGTCTCGCCGGCCTCGTGAACGGCCTGGACCATCGCCGCGTGCAGGCCCTCGATGTCGGCGAACTGGCGCCGGTCGACGACCGCGCGCGCCACCCACGGCGAATGCTCGAAGATGCCCCCGAGGGTCTCGACGAACGAGTCGGCCGACATCGCGTTCAGGTCTCGCAACTCCATCATTCGAACCGTACGCCTCGCGCCGCCTCGCGTGCCACCGCCATCGCCGTCATCCGCCCGGCCAGGCTCCCCTGCCATAATCGGGACGACTGACCCTTGCCCGATGGAGGGATCGCGGATGAACTCGCACGTGCGTCACTTGGTCGATCCCGCCTTGTTCGGCCCGCGTCACTCGTCGCGCCGCCATGCCCTCGCAATCGCCGGAGGGGGTGCCGTCCTCGCCGCCTGCCAGGTCCCGGGCATGCCCGCCGCGCCGGCGTCTACCGGCCAGACCGGTACCAAGCCGGCCGGCACGCCAGGCGTCGAGATCCGCGTCCAGACCGTGACCCAGGCCGACATGGGCGGCTGGATCACGGAGGCGCTTTCGCAAGACATCGACGCCCGGAAGGCGAAACAGCCGAACGTCACCGTCAAGGTCGAGACCTTCGGTGCCTGGACGAACACCTACCTGCCCGAGATGGAGAAGGTCTGGGCCTCCGGCACCCCCGGCGACCTCGTCTGGTACCCGCCGCGCCACCGGTCGCACCTGATCTGGGGGAGCCGGCGCAACCTCGTGCGCGACCTGACCGGTGACCTGCGCGCCCTCAAGTACGACCTCGGCCAGTTCTCCAAGGCGTCGATCGACCAGAACTCGGACGGCGGCAAGCTCTTCTTCCTGCCGTTCGTCTCCGAGCCGGTCTGTCCGGTGATCGCGATCAACCGCGGCGCCGCCCAGGGCGCGGGCCTTTCCATGCCGACCGACGACTGGACGTTCGACGACCTCGCCGAGTGGGGCCAGAAGGCGGCCTCACGCGGTCTCTTCGGCTACTTCCGCGCCGACAGCGGCGTCGATGCCTTCACGAGTTCGCCGTACCTGCGCCAGTGGGGGGTCGAACCGGTCGATCCGACGGGCCGCAAGGCCACCTTCGTTGACACGCGCGACGCCTTCGTCAAGGCCCTCACCTATCGCGTGAACATGGTCACGACGTGGAAGGCCTCGCCGCCGGTCTCCCCGTCGCCCGACTACGTCAACCTGTTCGGGCGGGAGCAGAAGTTGCTGGCCATGGACGGGTGGCCGGTGCGGATCGGTTGGTTGCCCAAGCAGTTCAAAGGCCTGGACATCGACTTCGTCCTGACGCCGACAGTCCGCAAGGGTGACCGGCGCCGGTCCCTCCTGAACGAGCACGTGTTCGGCGTGACGCGGGCCAGCAAGAACCCCGAGGAGTCCCTCGCCGTCCTGACCTGGCTTGCCGGGAAGGAGATGGCCGTGCAAGGCGTCACCCAGGGGTTCAAGGGGCCGAACTCGAGACCGGACGCGTGGGCCGACCCGCGAATCCTTGACCGGGCACCGATCTACAAGCGCATCCGCAGCCTGATGGAGACGGTCGAGCCGGACTACCTCGTCGGAAACTTCCGGGGGGAGGAGTTTGACGCGGCGACGAACTGGGGCGCCGCCGAGCGCGGCGAGATCGCCCCGGCGGCGATGGCCGACCAGATCCAGCAACGAGCGCAGGAAGTCCTTGACCGGCAACCCACCGCCTGATCCCGCCAGGGTGGGGTGGTGCTTCCCCCTCCCGTTGGTCCGCGGGCATCCTTGCCCGCCGGGGTGGGGTGGTGCTTCCCCCTCCCGTTGGTCCGCGGGCATCCCTGCCCGCCGGGGCTGGGTGGGGTGGTGCTTCCCTCTCCCGTTGGTCCGCGGGCATCCCTGCCCGCTCCGGCGTGGGACGTGGAGGCGTGACCGCTGCGCCCGAGGCGACCGGCGGCGCTACGCGTGACCGGGCGTCGGATCTGGTCGGGGCGGGGGAGGAGGCGTCGCGCCCGGGGGGCGTCCGCCGCGGGGATCACCGCCTTGCCCACCGCCAACACGGAAGCCCTGCGTGGGGCGAGGGCGAGGTGGCTGGCCCGGAGGGACGCCGGGCCGGGGCGGGATCGCGCCCCGGATCGCTGGCCGCGGAGGGGGGGCGCCTTGCGCGGGACCACCGACGGCGCCGCCGGGCACCTGCCGGCCTCGTCCGAGGTTCCCGATGAGGGGCCCGAGGCCCGCCATCGCGTCCGCCGGGATTTGCGTGGAGGCCGCCGCCGCGCCCGCCGCCCGCCGGTTCTCGTCGGTCACGTCTTGCACCAGCTCGTAGCGCAAGACGGTGATGTGGCGTGGCGCCTGGATGCCGATCTTGACGTGGTCACCCTCGATCGCAAGGACGATGACCTCGATCTCGTCGCCAATCCGGATGCGCTGCTCGGTTTTCCGGCTCAGGACGAGCATGGGGGCTCCTGGAAGGGGTCGTTGGGAGGACTCATCACCGCACCGGGGCCGACGGCCTAGGCGCCACTGCTGATCAGCGGGTGGCGCAGGGAGTACCTCGCTTCGCTCAGGATAACCTGCTTGCCAAGGCACCGCTTCCGGTTCACGACGATAGGCGCGAGCAGGTTCACCGTCGAGTTGCGCGGGTCTCCCACGATCGTCACGATCGACCAGACGTCCGCGTCATCCGCGTCCTCGAGTTCGAGCTGGTACGCGTCGTCCCCGCTGATCTCCGCCGCGTAGTCGGGCAGGAGCATCGTCGGCGCGATCACCACGAAGGCCAGTGCCGGCTCCTCGATCGACTGCAGCCACGCGCACGGCGCGAGGCGGGCATCCTCGACGACCGCGAACTGCCGCAGGTGCTCCATGCCGACGAGCCCCTGCTCGAAGGTCACGACGGCCGTACTGGCGACGTCGAGACGTTCCGTCTGGCCGAACCGCACCACTTGCAAGTGACGCGTCGCCCGGACCGTCGCCTCGCGCGCCTCCGAACGACCCTTCATCGCGACTGCTGCCGATCCCATGTGACGTCCCATCCCTTGCCGTGACTGGCGCCCCCTGCCCGGAGCGCGGAAGAGCGCGTACCCCTGCAACCTGCCTCGCCGACCGAGCCGGCACGAACGGTCCCCATTAGCGGAGGAAGTCCATCAGGCTGGTCTGCATGACCCGTGACCCGATCTCGAGCGATGCCTTGTACACCGTCTGCTGCGTCGTCAACCTGGATAGCGCCTCGGTCAGGTCGATGTCCTCGTTGACCGAAAGCAGGCGCCCGTTCTCGATGTCGCGTGCCTCGCCCCGCGCTTGCGCGAAGTCCACATGATTCATCTTCGCGCCCACTTGCGCACGAAGCGAGAGCATCCGATCCACGGCCGTGTCGATCAGGCCGATCGCGACGTTCGAAGCGGCATTCACGCCAGTCCCGCTGACCAGCGCCGCGTGGTAGGTCTTGAGGTTTGACAGCAGGGGCAGCATCGCCGCTGCCGAGACGTTGGTGTCGAGCATCGCGCCCTGCGCGACCTCATGGCCCAGCCCGAGGCCATCAACCGTGAACTCGTTGAGGGAGTTGACCGGCGTCACGCTCGGGTTCACCACGAGGTTGATGCCGACCGTCGTGAACTCGAGCGGGGTCGTCAAACCGGCGCCTGGCACCCCGACCGTCTGCGACTCCTGCTTGCCGTCCGATGCCCGGGTGACGGTGATCGTCACGTTACCCGTGGAAGGGCTCGTGATCACGACCTCATACCCGCCCTTAGACGTCAACGGGCTCTGGGCCGCGATCTGGTCGATGCCGTTTGCGGTCGTCAGGTCGGACCCCGACGCACCGATGGTCACGCCCGTGTCACCCTGGTATGACGCGTTTCCGTTGGCATCGACCGCAATCGGGGCGACGTTGCTCTTCTGCCCCGAGAACACGTACTGGTCGACGTCGACGGTCCCGTTCAACGCCGTGATGATCTGGTTCCGGATCGCCGCAACTTCCTCGGCGAGTTGCGCGGTATCACCCGACGTGAAGGTGCCGGTCGCGGCTTGCACCGACAGCTCGCGCGCCCGGCCGAGCAGGTCGCCGATGTCGCTGAGGACGCGGTCGGTCGTTTCGAGCCACGTCCGCGCATGCTCGATGTTGCGCAGGTACTGGGCGTCGCGCGACTGCTGCGCCCGCAGGCGCACGCTGCTTGCCGCCGCCGCCGGATCGTCGCCCGGGCGGGTGATCCGCTTGCCGCTCGTCAGCTGACGCTGCGTCTGCTGCATCGCCTCGGCATTCGCCAGGATCTGCGAAGCCACTTGGCTGGTCAGCATCCGGGTCGTCACTCGCATCGTGTCTCGTCCTCGATGTCCGGCGCGCCGTCGCCGTGAAAGGCGACTGCCCGCCACGGCACGCGCCATTCTGCTCCCACTATCGGCAGGTCGGCCACATTCTTGAGCGCGCGGCCCGGCCGGCGGCGATTCGGTGCCACCTGCGTTGCCGGAGCGCGAGCATCCGGCCCGCCGGGGGAGGGGCGGTGGTGCTTCCCTCTCCCGCCGCAGCGGGGGAGGGGCTGGGGGCTGGGGCTGGGGCGGTGCTTCCCTCTCCCGCCGCAGCGGGGGAGGGATTGAGGGTGGGGGTCGTATCGGGGCAGGGGTGGGGCTTCCCTCTCCCGCCGCAGCGCGGGGCGCTTGCGGCCGATGGTGGGGGCCGTGCTTCCCTCCCGCTTACCGGGGGAGGGAAGCACGTGGTGCCTGTCCGCTCGCGCTCGCTAGAGGCCGACGCGCCCCATCCCGTTGATCACCTGCGACAGCAGGTCGTCAAGGGCGGTGATCCCTCGCGCCGCCGCCTGGTACGCGCGTTGGAACCGGATCAGCTGCGCCGCCTCCTCGTCGAGGTTCACGCCCGAGGTCGACTCCCGGCGCGCCGTCAAGTGATCGACGAGCGCCTGCTGGTTCGTCGCCATCTGTGTCGCCTGCCGGGACTCGACCCCCAGGGTCCCGATCATCGAGGCATAGTAGTCGTCGAACGTTGCCGATCCGAGTGCCGACCACGTCGTGGTTGCCAGGCCCGAAACCTTGAGCGCGTTCGAACTGTCGCCCGATCCCGCGGATACGACCCCCGCCCCCGTCGCCGTCGTGCCCGCCGCGCGGATCGCCTGCGCGTCAGCCGCGACGATCGGGTCCAGGGCCATCGTGGCCGCCCTCACGATCGGCACCGCAAACGCTGCTGTCGCGGTATACGTCGTCGTGCCGCCTGACGTCGCGGCGGTCACCGCCGACGAGCGAATGCCGGTGACCTGCAGGAAGTTTGACGTGTCGTTCGCGCTGCCGATCACTGGCGAGACCGTCGACGTGATCACGATGCGCCCCGTCAATGGATCGACTGTCGCCGTGCTGCCCGCGCCGACCGCGCTGGCGATCCGCACCAGGACGTCGTTCAACGAGTCATTCGTCGGGTCGATCACGATCTGGGTGCCATTGACCGTGATCGTGCCCCGCGTCAACGTGTCGCCCAGGCCGGTCTCGCGCAGCTTGGTCGTCACGCGTTGCGTGTCAAAGAAGTCCGTGTTCGAGGTCGACGAGGCGTATTGCCCGAGTCCCCGCCCTTGCGCGTGCTGCGCGTTCACTGCCGTCGCGATCGTCGAGGCAAGCAGGTTGACCTTCGACAGCTTGTCCGCGACCACGCTGTCACGCAGGTTCAGCAGCGCACCGGTCGTGCCCCCGAGGCGCTCGACGCTCCCGTTGGCCGGCCACCACGTCAAGGTATGGGAGGCCTTGCCGCTAGCGAGGGGCGTGAGTTCCGCCGTGATCGCGTTCGTCCGCGTGCCGTCCACGAGGATGCGTCCGCCGATCATCACCGTCGTCGATCCGTCCTTCTGTTCACGGTACGTCGCCCCGGTCAACTTCACCGCCTGGTCGACCAACCGATCGCGCGCGTCCATCAGGTCGTTCGGCCGGTCACCAACCGCCACCGATCGCCGGATCATCAAGTTGAGCGACGCGATCCGGGTCGCGACGTCGTTCACCTCCGCCACGATGGACTGCAGCTGGGTGTCCTGGTTCGTGCGGAAGGCGTCCAACTGGCGCGCGATGTCCTGGAACGCGCCGACCAGCGTCTGGCCGCGCATCTGGAGCTGCACCCGGGACGTGTTGCTGCCGGGATTGGTGCCCAGCTCGCTCCACGCGTTGAAGAACGAGGTGACCTGCGAGCCGAGGCCATTCGTCGACGGTTCGTTGAACAGTGCTTCAATGGATTGCACGCCGTCCGCCGTGACTTGCCATTGCTCCTGCAAGGCCACCTGCGTCCGCAACTGCTGGTCCACGAAGGAGTCACGGTGGCGCATGATCTCCTGGACCATGACCCCGGTCCCGAGCATCAACCCGCCGCCGATCGCCCGGTTGTGTCCCGAGCCGGCGTGCGGCGCGGTCTGGACGAACTTCGCCTCCTGACGCGTGTACCCGTCGGTGTTGGCGTTCGAGATGTTTTGGTTCGTGACGTCGAGGGCCGCCTGTTGCGCTTGGAGGGCGCGGAGCAGCGTCGTCAGGCCCATGAAGGAAGACCGCATCGGCGGGAGCCCCTCTCTGCTTCGTGAGATCTCGTGTCGGGCACCAGGCACCTGGCCCGTGGCGACGTGTTCAGGCGCGAAGGTCAGCGAGGCGCGGCGGGTCGCCCGTCCCGGGCGTCGTGTTCGCGCCACGTGACGCGCCATACTGCGGGTTGGTTTCGATCACCCCCAAAAGCGTCTGCGCCAGCTCGTTCGCCGAGTCGAGGCACGCCTCCAGCAGGATCCGGTTCTGCTCGTTCGCGTGCCGCACGCGCCCGGTGATCGCGACGAGGCGATCACGCGCCGCGACGAGCCCTGCCGCCCGCACCGAGCCGACGGCTTCCGCGATCTCCGTGACCGTCACCCGCTCGGCTTCCGTCCCCATGCGCGTCGCGAGGGGGCGCAAGACCATCAAGCGTGCCGAGTCGAGGCGCCGGAGCGCCGCGATCATCGGTTGCTCGCGTCCGACGAGGCTGCCAAGCACTTCGAGGTCGTTCGCGGCCAACGCGGCAAACCGCGCGCGAACGACCTCGTGCATCTCCTCGTAGATCGCCGCCTGCGCGCCGAGAAGCGCGGCGAGGTCGGTGATCGGGTCCTCGCCGGTGATCGGCAAGGACGCACTGGCAAGTTCCTGGGGGGTCATCCGTTGGTGATACCGGTTGCGGGCAGTCCCGTGCGTGCGTCCACGGTGCCTCCTCGGCGCCGCGTCGCCCAAGTCCATTGAGGCGAGGCGCCCGATACGGGCGGGCGATCGCGCACCCCACCAGGACTCGCGACGGCTACCCGGTCAAGTCGGGGTGGGCAAGCAACTTGCCCGCGAGGGCGTACTCGTCCACCTGGTAGGTGCCATCCTTGATCGCCCGACGCAGGTCGGCAACCAAGTCGGCGCGCACGTCCGGAGCACCATGCGCGGCGAGCCGACCCTTCACGAAGGCCTGCGCCTCCGCCGACAGGGTCGCCGCATCCGCGTCCTGCGATCCGGCACGGCGGGTCGCCTGTCCCGGGCCACTGCCCGGCTTCTGGACGCCATAGCCCTGCGCGATCTGCGAGGCGCGGAAGTCACTGATCTTCATGCCCGTATCACCTGGTCCATGTTTCCCGCAAGCTAGCAACCGCCGCCGCAACTGATCTCGGTGGTGGCCCGGGTGGATGCGGCACGCCAACCTCGGCCGTCCGCAACCACCACACAAAGTATCGGCACGACTCCGCCAGTTCTTGAGTTACATCAAGATGCGCGTCCGGCGGCCGTCGTCCCCGTGCCTACCGGCTCCTGATGTTGTTCGCCAGCCCGATCATCTCGTCGAGCGTCTTCAGTGCCTGCACCGACAGGCTGTAGGCCCGCTGCGCCTGCACCATGCTGGTCATCTCGTCCGCCACGTTGACGTTCGAGCGCTCGAGCGTACCCCCCACCAGCTGGCCAAACCCGACCGTCGTGCCGGCCACCCCGACCTCCGCCGCGCCGGACGTCACGGACGCGCGTGCAAGCGTCTGCCCGACCAGTTCCAGGCCCTCCGGGTTCACGAACCGGGCGAGCGAGAGCTGTCCGATCGTCGTCACCACGTCCGTGGCCCGCGCCTCGTCGAACCGCGTCGCCTGGATGTCGCCGTTCGCGAGGATCGCCAGCGACTGCGCCGAGTGGTCCGTACCCACGATGATCGGGCCGTTGTCGGCGCCAAGCACGACGTGCCCGTCGCCGTTCACGAGGACGCGCTGGCCACCCACGATGTCGAGATGGAAGCTGCCGTTGCGCGTGTAGGCCGGCGTACCGTCAGGCGCCTGCACCCGGAAGAAGCCGTCCCCGTAGATCGCCACGTCGGTCGGCATGTCGGTCTGTTCCAGGTCGCCCTGCGTGTACGCCGGCGTGATCGCCGACGGCCGCACCCCGGCACCGACCTGCACGTCCTCGACGTTCGCGGCGTGGGTGTAGTTCTGGTACAGCACGTCCTGGAAGTGGACCTTTGCCGCCTTGAAGCCGGTCGTGTTGGAGTTGGCGAGGTTGTTGGCGATCGTGTCGAGATGCAGCTTGTGGGACAGCATCCCGGCGACCGCCGACCGGACGATGTGCGAGATCGGCATCGTGAACGTCCTTCCCCGGGCCCCCTGCAGGCGCCCGGTTGATATGTATCAAACCGCCGGGGTCACTCCCGGCGCAACCACGCGCTTCGACGCTTGCGCTACACCCGACCGATGTCGTTCGCGGCGCGCTGCGTCATCTCGTCCTGCAACTGCACCATCCGGGCCGCCGCCTCGTACTGCCGCTGCGCGACCATCAGGTCCGTCATCGCCCGGGCCGGATCGACGTTCGATTGTTCGAGGTAGCCCTGCCGGACGGTCGTCCCAGTCGCCGCCTGCGGCTGGGCCATCCCGCGCTGGTCCTCGAACAGGGTGTTCCCCACCTTGACCAGCTGCTGCGGTTCGACGAAGTCGAACAGGCCGACCTGGCCCGCGACCTGGTCATCGACCAGGACCTGGCCATTGCCCCTCACCGTCACCAGGCCCGTCGGCACGCTGATCGGGGCCAAGTTTGCGTCCAGGACCAGGTCCCCGCGCGTCGTCACCAGCTGGTTCTGGCCGTCCCGGCGGAAGCCCCCATCGCGCGTGTAGCGGACCCCCTGCGCGGTCTGGACGGCAAACAACCCCGTCCCCTGGACTGCGAGGTCGAGCGGGTTGTCCGTCGCACGAAGGGGCGCCTGCGCGAAGCGGATCCACGTGCTCTCGCTCGCCGTCCCGTTCACCAGCGACCCGACGACCGGCTGGCCCCGCTCCGAGAACAGCCGGTTCATCAGTAACTGCGGGAACGCCGTCACGCGCAACTGGTCCTCGCGGTAGCCGACGGTATTCACGTTGGCGATGTTGTTGCTGATCTGCTGCGCCCGCGTGAGCATCGTGATCATGCCCGCGGTTGCCGCGTAACTGCCCCGGATCATCGTCGTCCCGTCCTTCCGCGCCGCTTGTCGGCGCCCCGGTTCATTCGCCAGTCAAGGTTCATCCGCCAGTCCTAGGGGAGGTGGAAGGTCCGCGGGCAGCCAAGCGGCCCGGCCCTGGGGAGACGCTCGCCAACCGCGCGTCATCCACGCCGACCCCGGCGAACCGGAGCAACAGCCGTACTTCCTCGCGCCCCCGGTTCGTCCGTCGCGCGATCTCGGTGGGGGATATCCCGTCCCGCGCCAGGCGCCGCACCTCGTCGGCGCCTACCGACGCGCCGTGCGGTTCGACGACCGGCGTCACCGGCACCCGTACCAGCGGGCCACCGGGCGACGCGCCACCGATCGCCAGCGTTCCTCCGGCCGGTACCGCGAGCGCCGTCGTCCCGTTCGGGACCCCGTTTGGCACGCCGTTCCCGTGGGGTGGGGTGGTGGTGCTTCCCTCTCCCGCCGCAGCGGGGGAGGGACCGAGGGTGGGGGCTGTCTCCAGGACACCCCCGGTGACGGGGCCTCCCGGCCGGGCGCCGAGACGATCCAGTGCCAGGATCTCGGTCGCCAGACGTTCCTCCACCACCACCGCCGCCGACATTGCCTCGCCGAGCGTCACGGCGCGTGCGTCAACCAGATCGAGGAGTTCGTTGAGCCGCTCGGTCCGCGTCGCCAAGGCATCCGCCAGGTTGTCGGCGGCGACTTGCAGTTGACCGAGCGTGCGCCCCACGCTTGCCTGCACGTCGTCCGGTTCCACCCGGTCGCGGGCGACCTCATCAAGCTCGCGCGTAACGCGGCGCAGCAACCTCGCGCCGACGACCCACGTCCCGACAATGCCGGCCGCCAACAGCAGGATGACGACGTCTTGGAAGCTCACGTGCGGATGTCCAGGCGCGTGCCGAGCGACGGGTGGATGCCGACCATCGGAGGGGGCGTCATGGCGACGGGCGGCGCGTCCGCCTCCCGCCTCGACCCGGCCCGGCCCGGGGGCCGCCGGAACGGCATCCCGCGCGAGTCGTCAGGACGAGCTCCAACCGGCTCGACGGCGCGCTCCGCGGCGGCCCGACGCGAGGCCGCCCCGCCCGCCATCGCGCGCGTGTGCCGAAGTCGGTTCTCCGCCTCCACGCGCAGCGTCTCCCGCTGCTGCAGTTCCACCAGTTGCGTCGCCCGCTGCGCCGCCGTCTGCAGCTCCTGCGCCTCAAGGACGACCCGCGTCATCGACAGCGTCACGCCGTCCATCCGTCCGGTCATCACCCGGGCCTCATCAGCGACGCGAGTTGCGCGCGCAGGCGATGAACCGCGCGGCCGTGCAACTGGCACACCCGGGATTCCGACACTTCCAGGACGAGGCTGATCTCCTTCATCGTCAGCTCTTGCTCGTAATACAACGAGAGCAGGATGCGTTCGCGCTCCGAGAGCGACCGGATCGCCCCGGCCAGCGCTTCCAGGAGCTCGCCCTCTTCCGCGTGCTGGAGCGGGTCCCGCGCATTGGTCGCCTCGATCGTGTCGACGAGTGCGGCCCCGTCGCCATCACCATCGCCCGACGGCAGCGGCGTCTCGAGCGAGATGACCACCGAGGCCGCGCTCACGCTCGCCTGATGGTACTGGTGCATGTCAAGGCCAAGCGACGTGGCGACCTCCTCGTCGGTCGGCGGGCGGCCGTACTCGGCCTCCAGGCGCGTGAACGCCCGCGAGATCTCCTGGCTCCGTTGGCGCGCCGACCGCGGGATCCAGTCGAGCGAGCGCAACTCGTCGAGGATTGACCCGCGGATCCGCGCGATCGCGTACGTCTCGAACTTGACCCCCGTCGTCGGGTCGTAGCGGTCGATGGCCTCGATCAGCCCAAGCACGCCCGACGACAGCACGTCATCCGAGTCCATCACGCGCGGGAGCATGATCGCGAGGCGGCCAGCGACGTACTTGACGAGGGGCGCGTACTGCAGCACGAGTTGCTCGCGCAACGCCGGGTCACGCTCCGCGGTGAAGCGCACCCAGCGATTCGCGACGCTCTCCGGCGTGCGCACGATCCCCGTCGTCATCGTGTCCAGTCCATCCGCCAGTGCCCCGTCCCCACGTTCCCGGTCCCGCGCCTATCGTCCGCGCCCGCCGGCCTCGGCGCCCTCGCGAAGCAGCGATGCCAGGTCCTGGAAGTCACCGTCCGATGCCGTCGCGGAATTGTTTCCGGCGCCGCGCACGACGGCAGGCGCAAGTATCGACGGGTCGATCCCGCCCATCAGGCCACGGTGCGACTCGACCACCCCATGCCGGGGGAACTCGGCGACCCCGGAGACGAAGGCCTGGTTGCGCGTCCGCGCCGCGTCCTCGAGAGGCGGGCCAAAGGTGATCGCGACCAGCCACGCGACCAGCCCGACCGCGAAGAAGGTGAAGAACGCCCAGACGCACGACGTGAAGGCATCGACCCCATTGACCATCTCGTAGCCACCGACGAGGAACGACGAGCCAAACGCGAGCGAGATGCCGCCGCCATACAGGCGCATCCGCGCCGTGACGGGGCCCTTACCCGCCCCGGGGTCCTTCTTCGCCTTCGGCGCTTTCGCCGCCTTTGGCGCCTTCGCCCCCTTCGCGGGGGCCGCGGCCGTGGGCGCAGTCACTGCGGTCATGATCCGGTCACCCTCCAGTATCGGCTACTCGCCCCCACCGGGAGCGTTTCCCTCCGCGTCTCGACGACGGTCCCAACCTTCATCCCCTGGTCCCCTACGCCCGTCCCCGGCCGGAGCCGAAGAGGCGCTGGACAAACCCACCGATCCCGCCACGCGCCACCACCGGCGGCCGCTGGCCGGCCGGCGGTTGACCGGCTGGCAGCACGCCACCGCTCCCGGCCCGGACCGCGACGCCGTTCGTGGCGGCACCCGCCATCGTTGGCAGCCCCCCTTCGCGACCGTTCGTCGTGGCCGGGGCGCGTCCGCGATCCACCTCCGCGGCGGGCTCCTCGCTCGCGACGTCATTGAGTATCCGCTGCGCAAGCCGCTCGATCGCCAGCGACGCGGGGGCACGCGGCGTCAGCAGCGTGAACGGCCCCTGCGCCCGCACCGCACGAAGCACCGCCGGGTCCGCCGGGATCCCCCCCAGCGCCTCCACGTCGACGTCCAGGAACCGCTTCGCCACGGTCACGATGTTCGTCGCCGTCTCGCGCGCCTCGGAGTCGTTCATCGTCTGGTTCACCACCAGCCGCAGGCGCATCGGCGGCTCGCCCCGAACCATCCGGCTGCTCACCACCTTGATCAACGCGTACGCGTCCGTGATCGCTGTCGGCTCCGGCGTGGTGACGATCAGCACGTCGCCCGCCGCGATCACGAACTGCAGCACGTTCGCCGAGATGCCTGCCCCGGTGTCCAGGATCACGATGTCCGCCATCCCGTCGATCCCGCCGAGGCGCTCGATCATGTTCTCCCGCTGGGCATCGTTCAGGTCTGCCAGCTCCGACAGGCCGGAGGCGCCAGGCACGATCCGCACCCCCGCCGGGCCCTCGAGGATGACCTCGTCGAGGCGCCGCTGCCGGGTCAGCACGTGTTGCAGCGTGTACTTCGGGTGCAGGCCAAGCAACGCGTCGACGTTTGCGAGGCCGAGGTCGCAGTCCAGGACCATCACCTGGAAGCCTTGGCGCGCGAACGTCACGGCGAGGTTGACGGCGACGTTGGTCTTGCCGACGCCCCCCTTGCCGCTCGCGATCGCAAGGACGCGGGCCGCGCCGCCGAGCCGGCGCGCGGGATCGGCGATCCGGCGCCGCGCGGCCATCACGCGCAGGCCCTGCGCCTGGTCCCCGCTCGTCGACCCGGCCTTCTCTGATCGCGCCGGCGCGACCGGAACCACCGACGGCCCGCCAGCCCCCGAACCGTTCGTGGCGACCGGGAGGCGCGCACTCGTCATCGCGCGTCACCCACGCCAACGAGTTCCCGAGTCGGCGCGACGCGCGTACCGACGGGGACCACGAGGCCGGTGACGGCCCGTTCCAGCAACCGCCCGACGACAAGGTCGGCCAGGCCGTCCAGCGTCGCCTCTTCCAGGTCCGTGGGCACGTTCTGCCCGGACGTCACGTAGTAGACCGGCAGTTCCTTCGCCGCGCCCCGCGCGACCAGGCTCATCACCGGCCCAAACGTCGTCGTCTCGTCCAGCTTCGTCAAGACGAACCCGCCCAGCGGCAGCGAGCCGAAGCCTTCCTGGATGTCGATCAGGTCACGCAACTTCACCGTCGCCGCCACGGTCAGGAGCACCGTCGCGCCTGGCAACGCCTCCACGAACGCCCCCAGCTCGCGGATCTGCGCATCGTTCCGTTGCGCGCATCCGGGGCTGTCGACGAGGATGAAGTCCGCGTCCCACTGGCGCTCGACCGCCGCCCGCAGCTCTTCCGGCGAGTACGCCACCTCGAGCGGCAACTCCATCAGGTCGGCATACGTGCCCAGCTGGCTGGCCGCCGCGATCCGGAACGTGTCGGTCGTCACCAGCGCCACGCGCCGGTTCTCCTGCATCGACAGGTGCGCCGCGAGCTTCGCCAGCGTCGTCGTCTTGCCCACGCCCGTCGGCCCGACCAGCACGACGACCGTCGGCCCGTTCGTCGCCGGTGCCACCCGGCCGACTTTGATCCGCTCGGAGATCAGTTCGCGCACCCGCGCCATGACGACCGCCGCATCGGTCCCGCGCCCCTCGTTCACCTCGTCGGACACCTGGCCCGCCACCTCGAGCGAGAGCGACGGGTCAAGCTCCTGCGCGATCAGGTGCTGGTAGATCGTCCGGACGACCGGGAGGTCCCGCGGCCACAGTTGCGTCTGCTGCTGGCGCATCAGGCGATCCACCGACGCCCGGAGGTCGGACAGCGTGTGCTGCATGTCCCGGAACACCGTCGGCGCGCCTGTTGCATCGTCGAGCGGTGGGGATCCGACCGCGGGCGACGGATCCGGATCCGCCGGGAGCGCCGGGGTCCCGATGGCCGCCCCCGGGCCACCGACCGCCGGGGTCCCGCCGGCATCGTCCTCGACTGGAAGCGCCGGCGTCCCGCCGCCCCCGATCGCTGCCGGTGCCTGCGGTGGCTGGCTGCGTGCCGGCGCCGCCGGGACGGGCCGGACTGGCGACGGCGGCGCTACCGGGCCGGGTGGCGTCACTCGCTCGCCACCGGCGGCGGAACCAGGGACGATCGCGCCACCCCGGGTCGAGGCTGGCGGCGGCGCGACGGGCGGCGCCACGCGTGGTGCCCCGGCGAGGGCGCCGCCACTCGCCCGGCCTGGCGACGACGTCGCCCCACCGCTGGCGAGCAGGTCCGCGAGGCGGCTGGTCATCTCCGGCGAGACGCCCCCGCCCGTGCGCGGGAGTTGCTCGAGGATCGCGGCCAGGCGCCCCGGCCCGTCCATCGTGCCACTCACCGGCGCGACGGCGTTCGCGGCCGCACGGCGTGCCGCCGGGGAGATCGTCGCCTCCACCTCGGCCGGGCGACCGGTCGCCCCCGGCGACGGCGAAGCAGGCCGGGGCGCCGTCGCGGGCGCCCGCGGGGCCGGCGGGCGCTCCTCGAGCGCCGCCAGGATCTCTACCTCGACGCGCCCGAACATGCCAAAGACGCCCCCGGTCCGGACCTGGTTCTCCGCCACGATGACCGCGTCGGCGCCAAGTTCCGCCCGGATCTGCTTCAGGGCCGTCGCGCGGTCCTCCGCGCGATATCGCTTTACTCTCATGCTTCTGAATCTCGCCTCCAGGTCACGACCCCCGCCATCGCGGGCGCCACGACTAGTCGACGATGACCATTCCTTCCGCCTGGACGTCTACCCCGGCCGAGATCTCGCTGAACGACAGCACCACGAGGTTCGGCAGGACGCGTTCGGTCAACCGGCGCACGGCCAGGCGCAACCGCGCCGAGCACAGGAGGACCGGCGCATGGCCGAGGCCCGCAACCCGCTCCATCTCGGTCGCGAGCCGCTGCAGCAGCGCCTGCGCCCGCACCGGCTCCATCGCGATCATCGTGCCCTGGTCCGTCTGCTTCAGCGCCTCGGTCAGTTGTTGCTCCACCCTCGGGCTCAAGGTGATCACGTGCACCAGCCCGTCCGGCCCGCGGTACTGCGCGGAGATGGCCCGCGAGAGCCGCTGGCGCACGTACTCCGTCAACGCCTCGGTATCCCGCGTCTGCCTCGCGTAGTCGGCCAGAGTCTCCATGATCGTGACGAGGTCGCGGATGGTGATCCGCTCCCGCAGGAGGTTCTGGAGCACCTTCTGCACCTCGCCGACCGACAGCACCCCGGGGACCAGCTCGTCCACGACCGCCGGATGGTCCGCCTTCAGGTTGTTGACGAGCGTCTGCACGTCCTGCCGTGACAGGATGCTCGCCGCGTTGCCCTTGATCACCTCGGTCAGGTGCGTCGTCAGCACGCTCGGCGGGTCGACCACCGTGTAGCCGAGCAGCTCGGCACGATCCTTCAGGCCCGCCTGGATCCACAGCGCCGGCAGCCCGAACGCCGGTTCCGTCGTCGGCACGCCCTCGATCTGCTCGTCGGCCATGCCCGCGTTCATCGCCAGGTACTGGTTGATCAGGAGGTCGCCGCGCGCCACCTCAACCCCTCGCAGCTTGACCACGTACTGGTTCGGCTGCAACTGCAAGTTGTCGCGCACCCGGACCGTCGGGAGGATGATCCCGAGGTCCAGCGCCATCTGGCGCCGGATCCGCGTGATGCGGTCGAGCAGGTTGCCGGCCTCCTGCGGGTCGACGAGCGGGATCAGGCCGTACCCGATCTCCAGCTCCATCGGGTCGAGCGCGAGCAGCGGTGCCACCGCCTCGGGTCCCGTCGGCGCGGCCTCGCCCGGCACCACCTCGGTGACCGTGCCCCCGGCCGCCTCGGCCGCCTGCTCGGATCGCCACGCGAGGTAGGACCCGCCACCGGTCAGCAGCGCGAGCGCGAAGAACGGCAGCTTCGGCAGGCCCGGGACGAACGCCAGGACGATCAGGGCGCCCGAGACGATGCCCAGCACCCGCGGGTTGGAGGTGACCTGCCGGATCGTGTCCGCCCCGAGGTCGCCTCCCGACGCGGCGCGCGTGACGACGATACCCGTGGCCGTCGAGATCATCAGTGCCGGGATCTGGCTCACCAGGCCATCGCCGACGGTCAGCAGCGCGTACTGCTGCAAGGCCCCCATCAGCGTCATCCCTTGCTGGGCCACGCCGATCACGAAGCCGCCGATGATGTTGACGAGGATGATCACGATGCCCGCGATGGCGTCGCCTCGCACGAACTTGGAGGCGCCGTCCATCGCCCCATAGAAGTCGGCCTCCTGCTCGATCTTCGACCGGCGCCGGCGCGCCTCGGACTCGGTGATGAGGCCGGCGTTCAGGTCGGCGTCGATGCTCATCTGCTTCCCGGGCATCGCGTCGAGGGTGAACCGGGCGGCGACCTCGGCGACGCGTCCCGCACCGTTCGTGATGACCACGAACTGGATCACGACGAGGATCACGAACACGACGACGCCGACGACGTAGCTCCCGCCGATGACGACGTTGCCGAACGCCTCGATGACGTGCCCGGCGTACCCGTTGAGCAGGATGAGCCGGCTCGCCGAGATGTTCAGCCCGAGGCGATACAGGGTGGTGATCAGGAGGAGGGTCGGGAAGACCGAGAACGACAGTGGCTCCTGCGTGTACATCGACACGAGGAGGATCAGGAGCGCGATCGACAGGTTGACGATCAGCAGCAGGTCCAGCACCGGCGTCGGCAGCGGGACGATCATCATCGCCACGATCGCGACGACCGCGATCGGCAGGAGCACGTCACGCTGGCGCAGCACGCGCTGCCACCCCGTCACGTTGCCGCTGCCGCTGCCGTTGCCAAGCGTCGAGCCTGCGATTGCCATCTTGGTCGTCCCCTAGCCCCGCTCGCCCGCGGTGGCCGTCGTGGCCACGTCGCGCGCGGTGGAGGCGGCGGTGTTGCGTGCAACCCCGGCCGCGTGGTTGGTTGCAATGGTCATCCGGGCGCCCCGGCAAGCCCAGACGCGTACGCGACGGGCCCGTCCCACGACTCCGCCGCGAGTGCGGGGCGCGGCACCGGCGCGGCACCAAACCCCCTCGGCGCGCGCCCGGGATACATCCGGTACACCCAGGCCAGCACCTCCGCCACCGCCTTGTACAAGTCTTGAGGCACCGCGTGGCCCACCTCGCACGCCTTGAAGAGCGCCTGCGCGAGCGGCCTGTTCTCCACCATCGGCACGTGGTGCTCGCGCGCGACCTTCTTGATCTGCTGCGCCATCAGCCGCTCGCCCTTCGCAAGCACCATCGGCGCATCCATCCCCGCCCCGTACTTCAGCGCGATCGCGAAGTGGGTCGGGTTCGTGATCACGACGTCGGCCTGGGGCACCTGCCGCATCATCCGCTGGCGCGAGAGGGCGCGCGCCCGTTGCCTGAGCCGTGCCCGGATGAGCGGGTCGCCTTCCGACTGCTTGTACTCCTCCTTGATGTCCTCCTTGGACATCCGGAGGCCCTTCTCGTACGCCCACCGCTGGTAGAAGTAGTCCGCCAGCGCCAACCCGCCAAATACCATCACCACGCGCCACACGACCTGGAACACCGCGTCGGCGACGGCCCGGGCCGCCTCCAAGGGGGTCAGGTCGGAGAGCTTGGGCAGCGTCTCGAACTGGCCTTGGAACGCCACCCACGCGACCGCCCCCACGAAGCTGATCTTCATCAGGCTCTTGACCAGGTTGACCAGGGCGTCCGTCGAGAACAGGCGTTGCAGCCCCACGAGCGGGTTCAGGCGCGAGAACTGCGGGACCAGCGGCTTGAACGTGAAGAGCGGCCCGACCTGCACGAGGCAGCTCAGGGCCGCGACGACGGCCACGCCGATCGTGAACGGCCCCAGCGCCGCCATCACGATCACGCCCAGGCCGAGCGCCCGGGAGTGCACCCCCTGCACCGAGAAGTCCGGCTGCACGAGGTGCGTGAAGGTGTGGCGCAACAGGTCGAGCAGCATCGTCCCAATCGCCGGCGCCATCGACTGCAGCATCCACGCCCCGGCGAGCAGCACGACGGCCGTGTTGACCTCGACGCTCTTCAGCACCTGCCCGCGCTCGCGCGCTTCCGCACGTCGCCTCGGGGTTGCCGCTTCCGTCCGCTCGCCTGGCATCGATGTTGTCCACGCGGGCCGGTCCCCGGTCTCCCGGAAACGGCCCTTCCCCTATCCGCGTCAGGCCGGGCCCATTGCCCGGACCAGTGGCGCCATCGTGGCGACGATGTCGCTGAACGCGCGCGCCATGATGTAGGCGACCGTCGGTACCGTGATGACCAGCATCACGAAGCCGACGGCGATCTTTGCCGGCATGCCGACGACGAACACGTTGAGCTGCGGCACGCTGCGCGCCACCATCGCAAGCGCCACGTCCGTCAGCAGCAACGCCGTCAGCACCGGCAGCGAGATCCGTGACGCCGTCACGAAGATGTCCCGCCCGAGGCCGAAGACCAGGTCCTGCGCCGGCAGGTTGCTCCCGGCGGCATCGATCGGGACGAGCTGGAACGTCCGCTCGACCCCCAGCAGCACGAGGTGGTGACCGTCCATCGTGAAGAACACCAGCGTCGCGACCAGCGAGTAGAACTGGTCGATCAGGCTCGCGCTCGTCGAGGTCAGCGGGTTGATGACGTTCGCCAGCGAGAAGCCCATCTGCAGGCCGATCACGTGGCCCGCGCTCTCGAGCGCCGTGAAGGTCATCAGCACCACGAAGCCGACCAGCGCCCCGATCAACACCTCGCGCGCGACGCGCCCGAGGTACGCGCCCGGCTCCGACGGCAACACGGTGCCGGGGGGCGCGACCACCGGGTACATGACGAAGGCGACCGTCACGCCGAGGAAGACCCGCACCTGGGGGCTCGTCCCGCGCGACCCGAAGATCGGCGCGACCAGCATCATCGTCCCGACGCGGCAGAAGACCAGGAAGAGGGCTTCCCACGCGGTCGGCAGCGAAGAGAGCAGATTCATCGTGAGTCGGTCGTCCCGCGTGCCTACCGCCCGAGCGCGGGCAGCGCGATGAACAGGTTTTCCACGTAGGAGATCAGCTGGCCGAGCATCCAGGGGCCGAAGAGCACGCCGGCGACGAAGACGGCCAGGATCTTGGGGACGAAGGTCAGCGTCATCTCGTTGATCTGCGTCACCGCCTGGAAGATGGACACGATTAGCCCGGTCACCAGGCTCAGGACCAGGAAGGGGAGCGACACCTGGAGCGCGACGACCATCGCGTTCCGCGCCACGTCGAACACCATGCCCTCGGTCATCGCGCCTCTCGCCACGGCTAACGCAGACGCCTGCGGTGCCCGCCAGACGATGGTACGCACGCGCCTTCCCGGGGCGGATCAGCCACGTGGCCGATTTCTTGCCCCCGCACGCGCGCCGGTCGGCGGACTGGGAGCGCTGGCGTCCCGTCGGCCAGTACTCCCCTCTCCCGCGAAGCGGGTGAGGGCAGGGGGTGGGGGCGCCTCCGCGTCCCGCGCAGCCTTGCCAGCCGCGCCTAGTTGAAGCTGAGCACGAGCGCGCGCATCAGCAGGTACCAGCCGTCGACCATCACGAACAGGAGGATCTTGAACGGCAGGGAGATCAGCACCGGGGGCAGCATCATCATGCCCATCGACATGAGGATCGTGGACACGACCAGATCAATCACCAGGAAGGGCACGAAGATCATGAAGCCCATCTGGAACGCCGTCTTCAGCTCGCTGATGATGAAGGCCGGGACCACCACGTAGGTCGGCACGTCATCGACCGTCTTCGGCTGGTCCAGCCGCGCCAGGTAGACGAACAGCGCCAGGTCCTTCTCGCGCACTTGCCGCAGCATGAAGGTGCGCACGGGTGCCTCGGCCTTCGCGTACGCCTCCGACTGCGAGATCAGCCCCTCGGTGAACGGCGCGTACGCGTCCCGCTCGACCTGTTGCACGACCGGTGCCATGACGAAGAAGGTCAGGAAGAGGGCCAGCCCGATCAGGACGGGGTTCGGCGGCAACTGCGGCACGCCGATGGCGTTCCGGATCAGCGATAGCACGATGATGATGCGCGTGAACGCCGTGACCATGATGAGGAAGGCGGGTGCGAGGGAGAGGACCGTGAGCAGGATCATGATCTGGATCGACTGCACGGTCTCCTGCGGGCCCTCGGCCTGGTCGATGCCAAGCGTGACCTTGGGGATCCCGCCCGTCGCGTCGGCCGCGCCGCATCCTGCGACCACCACCGCCAGTGCCATGGCGACCGCCACGCCGATCGCGAGGCGAGGCCGGCGGACCGTCTTCACCGGGAGCGCCGGCGCCCCGCCGGCCGTCCCCTCTGGGAGCGCCGGGGCAAGGGACGGGGCCCGTCCGAAACGTGCCTCAGCCATCGCCGCGCAACCGCCTCCCGCTCTCGCCCAGCCGACGAAGGACGGACGCGAGGACCGCCTCGTCATCCGCTCGTGCCACTGGCCCCTCCGTCCCGGCAACCGGCGTCGCGGCGCCCGCGTCACTGCCCGTCCGCCGGGGCTGGGTCCTCGTCATCGCACTCGGGCCGCGCGGCGTGCCGGCCCCGGGGAGCGCCTCGACCTCGTCTTGCTCGAACTCCGTGACCAGCGTCACGCTTCCGTCGCTCGCCCCGATCAACAACAGGCGCTCCCCGACCTCCACCAGGTGGAGCGTCGCCGGCGACCGCGAGCCTGCGACCGGCAGCCGCACCGTCTCGCGCACCCGGATGGCACTGTCCGGTGACGACGACGCGCTGGCGACGCCGAGCGCACGCAAGCCCTGCGCGCCAAAGACGATAAGCGCAAGCACGATCACAACGCTGATGATCGTGCGCGCGGCGCCGTACCACGTCACCCCGCTCGGGCTCGCGGTCGGCTCCTGGTACGGCGCGAGGAAGCCCGTCCCGGCCGGCACCGTCGCACCGGCTTCCGCGCCAACCCGGCCGATCACGGGGCGATCAGCTGCCGTGATCGTCGCACGCGGGAGGCCGCCTGCCACCGGCACGGGGTCGTCGGGCAGGCCAGCCCACGCGACGCCAAGCGCAAACAGCGCCACGAGGGCGCCAAGACGGAGCGCTAGCGATTGCCGGTCAAACCATTGCCTCAAGGAGGTCACCATCACGTGCCGGTTACGGGCGGCATCGAGCGCACGCGGGCCGGGTCGGCCCCGTCCCGGCACCCTGACGCGCCCGCGACGCTAGCGTGACCGCGCGATCCGGTTGTCGGGATGGACGATCTCCGTGACGCGGACGCCAAAGTTCTCGTCAACCACCACCACCTCCCCGCGCGCGATCAGGCGATCGTTCACGAGGATGTCCACCGGGTCGGTCGAGAGCTTGTCAAGCTCGATGACCGAACCGTTACCCAGCGCGAGGACGTCCTTGACGGCCAGGTCCTGCTTCCCGAGTTGCACCGTCATCCGGAGGTTGACGTCGAGGAGGAGGTCGAGGTTCGCGCCGCCCCCCAAGGCCCCGGCGGCATCGATTGCCTCGAACTGGGCCGGATGCACGCCCGGACGCCCGCCGTCGGTCGCCACTGTCTCTTCCATCGCCATGGTGGTCCTCCCCGCGCCGGCACGCCGCGTGCCGGTACCGCGATCTCGCCGTCAGGTCGTCGGCAGCGCCTCGTCCTCGTCGTCGCCGTTGTGTGCGAACCCGGTCACCCGCACCGCCAGGCGCTTGCCCCGCAAGCCGGGCCGCCCGGTGTACTTCCTCGAGCCACTGACAAGGACCGAGATTTCCCCGTCCACGCGCGACGCAAGGGTTACCACGTCGCCCACCTGCAGGTCGAGCACGTCTTGCAGCGTCACCGTCGCCCCGCCAAGCTCCACCACGACCGGCACCTGGATGTTGCCGAGCCCCCGGCGCACGTTCGCGTCGTCGGCCGGTCCCCGCACGACCGTTGCCGAAGGCGGTAGGTTCTGGGCCGCGATGATCGCCAAGGCGGGCTCGATCAGTGCGAAGGGATAGCACAGAAGGATCGCGCCCTCGGCGTTCCCGGACTTCACCGCGAAGGTGGCCGTGAGGCACGCGTCCGCGGGAAGGGCGACGCGCAGGTAGGCGGAACTCGTGTCGGAGGCGACGATGCGCAAGGTCAGCTCTTCAAGGCCGGCCCACGCCTCCTTCACGCTCTCCAGGACCAATGGCACCAGGTGGCGTTGCAGAAGCTCTCGCTCGAGGTCAGTCGCCGGTCGCTGGTCCTTCAACTTCTTCCCGACCCCGCCTTGCATCCGGTCGATCGTGGCGAACGCCACGTCGGCGGAGATGGCGACGATTGCCGTCCGCGGGAACGGGTCGAGGGTGACGCTGTAGACGAAGTGCCCCTCGCTCGTGAGGTCGACGAACTCCTCGTACGCGGCTTGGACCAGCTCCGAGAGCGAGAGGCCGATCACCGACCGCACGTACCCGCCGATACCCTCGGCCATTTTGACGGCCATCTCATCGTGCAGGTCGGTCAGGATCCGCAACTGCTCCCGCGTGAACCGGTCCGGCCGGCGGAAGTCGTAGTAACGGACCTCTGGCGGCTCGCCTGAGGCCGAGGCGCGATGGCCAATGATGGGGCCGACGTAACTGACCGCCGCCGTGGCGGCGCCGTCCATCAGGGCGTCGTGCTCCTCGTCGGAGACTAGCCGCTCGTCGCTTGCCACGTTCGTCCGCTCCCGTTGCGCCCGTCGCGCCAAGCCTGCCAGGACACCGCGCCGGCCCGCTCGCACCGGCGGAACGCCATGCTCCGACGGGGCACCTTGCCCCGGCGGTGCGCCATGCTAACGCGTCGCCGCCGGCCTCGGCGTCGCCGCTGCCGCGGGCCCCTGGCCCGACGGCGGCAAAATCCAGATCTCCACCCGCCGGTTCTTCGCGCGCCCCTCCGGGGTCAGGTTCGGGGCAATCGGCCGCGTCTCGGCCAGACCGACCGCCTGCAAACGGTTGCGCTCGAGGCCGACCTGTGCCAGCAGGTTCGCTGCCGTCGCGGCGCGCGCCGACGACAGGAACCAGTTCGTCGGGAACCGCTCGGTATTCGGCGAGACGTCGTCGGTGTGCCCCTCGATCCGCACGGAGTTGCCGTCGGTCAAGTCGTGCAGCCGCAAGGCGATGAACTCGAGCGTCTGGCGCCCCTCCGGACGCAACTCGGAACTCCCGGAGCTGAAGACCATCCCGCCCGCGAGCGTGATCACGACCGCGTCCTTGCTCGCCGTGATGCTGATCTGGTCACCCAGCTCCTCCTTCGCGGCGTACGACGTGAGCTCCTCCCCGATCGTCTCGCCCAAGCTCGTCATGCCGGCGAACGCGTTGGTCACGGTTCCGATCGAGATCATGGAGCTCGAGATGTTCGACCGCGCCGCGGTATTGAAGGCCTTCTGGAGCGACGAGGCCACGATCTGGAACTTGATCGGGTCTTGGATGCTCATCGCGTACAACACGATGAACAAGGCCAAGAGCAGCGTGATCATGTCCGCATAGGTCAGCAGGTACCGCTCGGCATTCTCGTGCTCGGGGCAGACGTGCTTCTTGGGAAGTGGCATCGGATCACCCTCCAGGTCGCGGCCCAGGCACGCCGGCCGTGAACGGCGCGCCGGGCACCCGCATGGCCGCGGAGCCCGGCATCGTTACGGCAGGCGACGCCTCGCCCAGGTCCAGGGTCGCTACGCCGCCGCCGCGGCGGCTCCGCCTTCGGCCACCTTGGCCAACCGGGTCTGGTCGATCGGTGACAGGAACGAGTTCAGCTTCGCCCGCACCAGACGGGGCGAGTCGCCGGACTGGATCGAGAGGATGCCCGCGACGAGCATGTTCATGTACTCGACCTCATGCTCGCTCTTGATCTGGCAGCGCTTTGCCACCGGCAGTGCCAGCGCGTTCGCCAGCGCCACGCCGAAGAGCGTCGCGATGAAGGCGACGGCGATGCTGTGCCCGAGACCAGCGGCATCGGCACCACCGAGGCTCCCAAGGACGACCGTCAGGCCCAGCACCGTCCCGATGATCCCCATCGTCGGCGCGAAGCCACCCATCTGGGCGTAGAACTCCTTGCCCACGTGGTGGCGCTTGCCCATCTGGTCGACCCGCACCATGAAGATGTCCAGGATCTGCTCGGCCGGCGTGCCATCGACCACCTCCTGGATGCCTTCCTTCATGAAGTGGTCGTGGATGTTGGCCATCTCGCTCTCAAGGGAGAGCAGGCCTTCCCGACGCGCCTTCTCGGCCAGCCGCACGAAGGTCTGCACGGTTTCCACCGCGTCGTGGACCGGCGACGTGAAGCCAGCCCGGAGCAACCCGCCCCATTGGACCGGGCTCATCGGCAGCGAGGTGACCAACGTGCCGGCCGTCCCGCCGAAGATGATGATGATCGGGGACGGCAGCAGGAGCGCACCGAAGTCGCCACCTTCGATGAAGAAGCCGATGCCCAGGCTGCCGAAGCAGATCAGGATGCCCCCGATGGAACCCGGGTCGAATGCCCGCTTCCCATGTCCTCCAGCCATCACCTACTCCTTAAGCCGCAGGCACCCGTACACCACGTCCGCGGAAGTGCGCCCTAGGATAGCAACGCGCGGGGAGCCGTTCCATCGCGCGCCAGCAGTACCGGTGCCTGCCGGGCGGCGCGCCGCCGCCCAAGAGGGCGATCCGCCATCGCTAGGCCGTCCGCTTCGCTTCGGCCGCCACATTGACCCGGCGCCTGAACTCGACGACCCGGTTGATCACCTCGACGGGCGTTTCGACGCAGATCACGCGCTTCCCGCTCTGGAGCACGATGATCGTGTCGGGCGTCGCCTCGATCCATTCGATGTGGTCGCAGTTCAGGTAGATCTGCTGGCCGCCCAAGCGCGTGACGCGGATCATTTCGCGGCTCCCGAACGGCCCACCCTGAATGCGCGTCCACCGAGGGGTAACCTACCTGATCGCGGGCGCCAATGCCACTCCCGGCGTGCCGACTGACCACTCCTCGCGGGCGGCGAAGCGAACGAGGTCGGCCGCCCCACGCAAGCCGAGCTTGGTCGCGATGTGCGACTTGTGCGCCTCGACGGTCTTTACGCTGATGCACAGGCGCGTCGCGATCTCGCGGTTGGCCATCCCCGACCCGATGCACCCGAGCAACTCGCGTTCCCTTGCGCTCAGGTGCGCGACGCCCGGTTGCTCCCACGCACCGGGTCGTGCCGACCCGCGGTGCCACCGCGTGATCAGCTTCCGCGACACGTCGGGCGCGACGTAGAACGCCGAGCGCCTGACCTCGCGCACGCCACCGACGATCGACGAGGCGGCGCCGTCCTTCAGCACCATGCCGCACGCCCCCATGCCGAGGAGCGTCAGCACCTGCGCCTCCGTCGCCCGCGTGCCCAACGCCAGCACCCGCACCGGCCCGTTGGCCGGCGCCTTCATGCGCAGGACCTCTCCAACCCCGCCACCGGGCAACTCGACATCGACGAGGGCCACCTCGGCCTGGCACGACGGGTAGAGCCACGCCACCTCGTGCACGGACCCCGCTTCCCCGACGACCTCGAACCCGCCGGCCAGCTCGAGGATTGCCCGCAAGCCATGCCGCATCAGCATCAAACCGTCGGCGAGGAGTACCCGCACCGGGCGATCATCGTCGCGCCCCGCGAGGACCGGCGTGCCTTCGGCAATCATGCGCGGGCCACCTCGACGGCGACCGGCGCCGCTGGGGTGGCGACTGCCATGTGGCGCGCCCCGCGCGCGCCGTGACTGGCCCGCGCAACCCGGACCGGGGGGACATCGCGTAGGGCAACGGCGGCCGTGAGCGCTTCCATGATCTCGCGCAGCCGGAAGGGCCATGCAAGCGTCGGTACCGCGTGCCCACCCGAGGCCACGGATGACCCCCCCTTGCCCGCCAAGGACTCCACGACCACCACCGGCACGCCGGCCGTGGCCGGCAGCGACGCCAGCGCGACCCGCACCTGCCCGACGTCGATGCCCGGGGAGGCGACCACGAGCGCGACCGTGACCCCCTCGCGCAAGCAACCGCCACCGTGGACGCTGCCGTCGCCGATCACTGGCACGCCCCCGCCGGCAAGCGCGCGCGTGACCCCCTCCGGGGTCGCCATCGTGCAGCGCACGCCCTCACGGGACAGGTAGGTGCGGAAGACCCGCATCAAGGCAGGATTCGACCCCACCAGCAGCGCATGGCGCGGTGCCCGCCCTGGTGAACCCGCAACCGACACTTGCACCCTCCAGACGGTGGGACCCGGCGTCAGGCCGGGTCGCAGGCAAGGTGTGCAGGACGACGGTGGAGGAACGATCCCCCTCCGCGTACAGGACGCCCGGTCGCCCCGATGGGCGCGCCGTCCGTCAGGGACAGTGTCCGTCGCGGCGATGCGCCGGGGCATCGGCCCCGAGACGGAATCACCATCAGCCACTCGGCCGATTTCACGCCCCGCCGGGCGCCCGGCGGGTCAGCGGTGCGGGCCTGCATGCCACCAACCGCTGGGGCGAGGCCTCGGGCGAGGCCGTTGGTCGCGTCGGCGTCGCGAGCTAGGTCAACAGGCCGTGCGTCACCGCGTGTACCGCGGCCTGCGTCCGGTCGCTCACCTGCAACTTCTGGAGGATGTGCTCCAGGTGCGTCTTGACCGTCGCGACCGTCACCGACAGGCGCACGGCGATCTCCTTGTTGCTCATGCCCGCCGCGATCAGCCGCAACACGTCCAGCTCCCGCGCCGTCAACCGGTCGGAAGGCGCCGGCGCCGACGGTGCCGACCGCTGGTCCACCTCGGCCGCCAGCCGTCGCAGGAACCGCCCGACGACTTCCTGGTCAAGCAGCGACCCGCCCTCGGCAACGGTATGGATCGCCTTGAGGAGGTCGGCCCCGGCCACGTCCTTCAGCACGTACCCGCTCGCCCCCGCCTTGACGGCCTCGAAGAGGTAGTCCGGGTTCTCGTACATCGTCAGCATGATCACGCTCGACTGCGGCGCGACCTGCTTCACGAGGCGCGTCGCCGCGATCCCGTCCATGTCCGCCATCCGGATGTCCATCAGCACGATGTCCGGGCGCAGCTGGGGCACCAGGTCGACGGCAGCCCGCCCTGACCGCGCCTCGCCGATCACCTCGAGGCGGTCGTCGGTCGACAGCACCGCGCGCAGCCCCTCGATGACGAGGTGATGGTCGTCGACGAGCATGACGCGCACGCGCGCCGGACCCGGGACGACCGCGTTCTCGCCCGCCGTGGACACCTGCCCGGTCGCTTCGCCCGCCATGGTCATGTCCCCCTCCGCGCCGGCTCGTCGCGATGCGCCTCGCCGCTCCCGTCATCCACCGCAACCGGCGCCCGCCCACCCCGTGCCCCGGCGATCGCCCCGCCGTCCCCGTCGCTGCCCCACGTGCCGATGCGACCGCCGGCGCCGCGCCGCGCGCCCGGCCACCGCACCGCGCCCGAGGACACTGGCGCACCCACAGGCAGTGGCCCTCCCGCGCCCGCACCCGGGACCCCCGGGCCATCCGAGGGGACCACCACGCCACCACGCCCGGTCAGCCGCGAGCGGGCGCCGTTCACCACCGCGCCACCCGCAGATGCCGGTGCCTCGCCCACCCGGGCCAAGCCGAACCCGTCGGCCGGACCCAGCGCCAGCGCGTCGGGCCGGTCGAGGGGGATGGTCACCTGCATCGTCGTACCGGTGCCGAGCGCGCTCTCGATCGCAAAGGTTCCGCCCAGCAGGTGCGCCCGCTCCCGCATCCCATGGATCCCCACGTGATGGCCCGGGTCGGTACCCGGTGCCGGCCGCTGCGCGAGGGCCGCAGCGTCGAAGCCGTTGCCCCAGTCCTGCACCTGCAACTCCACATCGCCCCCGCGACGCACCACCGAGACGCGTGCCCGGGTCGCCTCGCCATGGCGCCGCGCATTCGTCAGCGCCTCCTGGATGATCCGGTACGCGGTCACCTCCACGGAGGCCGGAAGCCGCGCACCCCCGAGGCCGTCATGCAGGTCGATACGCCAACCGAACTCGTCTCGCAAGTTTTGCACCGTCAATTGTAGGGCGGCCACCAGCCCGAAGTCGTCCAGTTCCGAGGGGCGCAACCCGGCGATGACCTTGCGCACCTCCTCGATGGATTTCTGGAGCATGAACAGCCCCTTGTGCAGCGACGTCTCGGCCCGCGCGTCTCGTTGCCCGTGGTAGATGCCGAACGTCTGCAAGTGCTGGTGCGCGCTCACCATCAGTTGCGCCAGGCCGTCGTGGATGTCATAGGCGACGCGCCGACGGTCCTCCTCCTGCGCCCGGATCATCCGCTCCACCAGGTGCTGGAGGCTCGCCTCCTTCTCGCGGACCGCCTGGTAGAGCTTCGCGTTCTCGAGGGCGATCGCCGCCTGCGTGGCGAGGCCTGCCAGCAGGTGCGCGTCGCCTGCCAGGCCGGATGGCACTTCGCCGTCCGTCCCGAGCGGCGCGAACACCTCGAGCGTGCCGATGGCGTGCCCGCGCACCTTCAAGCCCACGCACCATCCGGCTACGCCGGGCGATGCCACCGGCCGCGACTCGCCATCCGCCCGGACCTGGTCGAGGATCGCCGCAACCTCAGCGCGCGCGCGCACCTCATCCCACCAGTCCGATCCGCCGTGCGATGCGAGGATCGAGGCCTCGCCGGTCCCGGCCGCATCAGTGATGAAGCAGGCCTCCGCGCCGGTCAACCGGCGCGAGATCTCCACGATCCCCGCGAGCACGTGGTCGAGGTCGAGGCTCGAGGAGATCGCCTCGCCCGCGCCGTAGAGCGTGAGGACCTCGTCGAGGGCCCGCACCAGCTGGTCATGGAGCTGCTCGTTCTCGAGATGCGCCCCCAGGTGTGCCGCGATCGACTCGATCCCCGTGACCTGACCTGATGTCCACGCAGGCACGCCCGGCTCGCGCACGAACGCGAGCGCGCCGACGGGCACGCCTCGCGTTCCCGCGAGCGGCACCACCAGCCACTGGGCGTCCCCATCGCGAGCGAGCGAGCCACGCCCTCCCGCCCCGGTCCGGCCCGAACGCGAGCCCGCGAACCCCGCCAGGCAGGCCTCGCCCGCCGCGCGTGAGGCGGCACGCCCGAGCGAGCGCCCCTGCCTCGCCACGACGCGCGGCGCCTCGCCGGGCGAGCCGACCACCAGGAGGGCACCCGTTTCCGCGCCCGCGGCGGCACAGGCCGAAGCCAGGATCACGCTCCGGGCGGCTCCACCGGGCGGGACGGGCCAGCGGACCGCCCCCGCGATCACTGCGTGCGCCGCGGCCACCATGCCGTCCACGCCCCCTGCTTGTCCGGCCGCTGGGTCGCGAAGGGGAACGCTCCCCGTCACCTGACCGGCCGGCGGGACCCCAAGGTTCCCGATGTCGCCCGCGGGTCCAGTCACTTCCATACGGTGCCGGTATCTTGCCCCGACCCCCGCACCGCGGGCGTCGTCCACTGCGTCGCGCGCATCGTCGCGACCATCCCGGCATCGCCGCCCGGATGCGTCACCCGGCGCGTGACCCGCATCTCGCCACGCCGGTACCCGCAGGCCTGCAGGCACTGCGTGACGTCCGCGTCGCCCGCGATCTCGTCGACCACCCACGCCGCGCCGGACCAGTCGAGCGCCAGCAGGGGCCGACCGCGGGACGCATCCCAGATCACGCGCCCGGCGGGGCCATCGGCGACAACCATGCCCGCGGGCGGTTCCGGCAACGCGTCAGCCGGGATGGCCTGGTTGGTCGCCGCCTTCAGCGCGACCGCAAGCCACGCCGCCACCGCCGACCCGGTCAGGCCTTCCCCTCCGTACACTGGCCGGTGGAGCATGGACCCGAGTCTACCCGAGCGACCGGCACCGGACGCCCCGCCCGGGCGATGGCTGGCAGCCGTCACCCGCCTGATGGGCCTCCCCCAGGCCTGCCCGGCACGCTTTTCGGTCGGGGTTTCCGGCGCGGTCCTGGACCATCGCGGGCGCCTCCTCCTCCTGCGCCACGCGTTCCGTCGGCGCTACCCGTGGGGCCTCGTCTCGGGGTGGGTCGATGCGGGCGAGGCACCGGAGGACGCGATGCGCCGCGAGTTGCGCGAGGAGACGTCCCTCGTCGGCGAGGTCGGGCCGATCATCGCCATTCGGAGCGACTGGCGCGCCCCAAGCCTCGAGGTGGTTTACCTCGTCAGCACAAGCGCCGGCGAGTTCCGCCCAAGCCCGGAAACCCCCGAGGCCGCGTGGTTCGCTGAAACCGATCCGCTCCCCGACGGCTTGCACCCGTCGCAACGCGCTCTCGTCGCGCTCGCGCGCCGGGATGCGGTGGCCGGGCGCCGCGGCCGCTAGCGCGGCGCGCGCGCGAGGTCCGGGGCAAGCCCCGTCGCCCCGTCGGCGCCACGCGCGAGCAGGTAGAGGAGGGTCGATAGCCGGTTCAGGTACGCGAGGAGGTTTCCGTCCGTCGGCAGTCCGCTCTCCGGGTCCGCACGCCCCTCGTCAATGACCCGGACCACCGACCGTTCCGCGCGCCTTACGACCGTACGGGCCAAGTCCAGGTGCGCCCCCACGACGGTCGCGCCCGGGAGCACGAACTCGACCGGCGTCGGCGTCCTGATGTCGATTGCCACGGCCGTCTGGCACAGCCATTCCAAGCGCACGGAGGAGATGCGCGGCGGGGCCCCGGGCGTCGCCGGGATCGCGATCTCGGCCATCGCCAGGTACAGGTCCCGTTGCACCTGTTCGAGCACGAAGGCGGACTCGGGATCACCATGCGCCGCGTACGCCCGCGCGACGCCGATCGCCGACGTCGCCTCGTCCAGGTCGCCGAGCGCGGTGATCGCGACGGACGCCTTCGAGACGCGACGCCGCCCCAGCAGGTCGGTCGTCCCGTCGTCCCCGCGACCCGAGCGAGCCGTCAACATCGGCACCACCGTACCGTTCGCGGCCGCCAGATCCCGGGGTGTCACGTGATCGAAACGGTGCCAATGCACCGGAGACCCATCCGATATCTGGGTGCGCCGCGCGCCAAGTACCACGTGGGGCTTGTCTCGCATCGCGCAACGATGCCAGACTAGCGCGGACAGGGGACATCCACGCGAATCCGCGCCGGATGACGTCGCGCGCCTTGGTACCTTGGAGATCCCGCCGTGCGGGCCTGGGTGCGGGCGTCCGGCCACGTGGCCGCTGGCGCGCCCCGCGCCGTGCGGCCCATTTCAGGTACCCGCGAGACCAACAACCGATGAGCATTATCGCGCCGTCGCGCGCCCCCGCCGCCGAGGCGACCATTGCCGACGAGGAACTTCGTCGCCTCTACCGGATGATGGTGCAGATCCGACGCTTCGAGGAGCGCACCGAGGAGCAGTACACGCGCGACCGCATCGGCGGCTACTGCCACCTCAACATCGGCGAGGAGGCAACCGTCGCCGGCACCGCCGGCAGCCTCACCAGCGACGACTACTTGTTCGGGTCGTACCGTGACCACGGCGTGACCCTTGCCCTCGGCAGCCCGGCACGCGACGTCATGGCCGAGTTGTTCGGCAAGGAGACCGGGCAAGCGCACGGGCGTGGCGGGTCCATGCACCTCCTGGACGTCGCCCGGCACTTCCTCGGCGGGTGGGGCATCGTCGGCAGCCAGATCCCGATCGCCGTCGGCGCCGCCTTCGCCCTCGACTACCACGGAACGCCCGGCGCCGTCCTGTGCATGTTCGGCGACGCCGCGATCAACATCGGCGCCTTTCACGAGGGCCTCAACCTCGCCGCCGTCTGGCAGCTCCCGGTCGTGTTCGTCATCACCAACAACCTCTACGGCATGGGCACCCCGGTCGAGTTGGCCTCGGCCGAACCGGAGTTGTGGCGCCGCGCCGCCTCCTACCGCATGCCGTCGGAGCGCGTCGACGGGCAGGACGTCCTCGCGGTGCGCGAGGCCACCCAACGCCTCCTCCGCCTCGCGCGCGATGAGCGCCAACCGTCCGTCCTCGAGTGCATGACCTACCGCTACCGCGGCCACTCGGTCGCCGATCCCGGCAAGTCCTACCGGCCTGCCGAGGAGATCGCGGAGTGGCGCGAACGCGACCCGATCATCCTCTTCGAACGTGCCCTGCGCGAACGCCAGGTCATCGACGACGCGCACGTCGCCGAGGTGCGCGCCGCCGTGGAGGCCGAGGTCCAGGACGCCATCGACTTTGCGCTGCGGAGCCCCGACCCCGACCCGCGCGACCTGTACCAGCACGTGTACGGCGAGGCGGCGACCGTCGAGTTTGCCCGCATGGCGGAAGGCGCACCGTTCGGCGAGGCGAGCATCGCCGCGCGCCCGTGGGACGCC